>CAJMOM010000120.1:0-5189 GCA_905215005.1 uncultured bacterium
GCGGCCTCCCCCTTTTTTTGCGTTTACGGGCTTTTGTCTCACATAGTAGCTGTGTTTTATAACCCTCGTTTGTCGCATCTTCTGTGAACGGGCTACAATAACTTAGTCTGTGCGATATGGAGGTGAACATGGCTGAAGCTGGTATCGGCGTTGATATCGTCGAGATTTCCCGTATGAAATCAATTCTTGAAAAGACGCCGTCGTTTGCTCGGCGTGTGTTTACCGAAGAAGAGCGTGCGTATTGCGATGCATCATCGCGTCCCGCTGCTCACTATGCGAGCCGCTTTGCTTCGCGCGAGGCGGTGCTTAAAGCTCTCGGCACGGGTTTTAGTCAAGGCGTGGGTCGCAAGGATGTTTCGGTAACGCGTGATAAACTCGGCAAACCGAAGGCGCTGCTTTCGGGCCGTGCACTCGAGATCGCTCATGAGCTGGGTGTTGTTGAGGTCGCTCTTTCCATTACGCTTACAGGAGACTTAGCCGTTGCGAATGCCATCGCGATTACCGAAGATGCTCGACCTAAGCCTAAGGAAGAAAAGGTGAGCACCAAGGAACGCGTAGCGCAGACATTTAAAGAGGCTCGCTCTGTTTTAGATGAGCTTGAGCAGCTGCAGAATTCAGCATTGACGGAGCACCTGGGCGATGCTTCGCAAGATACGCTAGGAGCATAGATGAAACCGGTTTTGAGTACCGAAGAAGTCGTTCGTCTCGAGGACATCATCGCACGCGAAGGGACTTCGAAGGCCGAGCTTATGGAGCTAGCGGGTGAGTTTGCCGCCAACGAGGTCTTGAAGCTCAATCCCGATCGGGTTCTCGTTCTGGTCGGTTTTGGTAATAATGGCGGCGACGGTTGGGTTGCCGCCGATATTCTGAGCCATAAGGGTGTGGACGTGGATATCGTTTCTCCGGTTGAGCCGGATGAGATTCCTGCTGCTCTGGCACGTCATGTTGCTCGTCGTACTGCCGGCCGCGATGTGCACGTTTGCGTCGGCCCCTCGCGTGACGAACTCGAGGTTTTGATCGATAAGGCCGATGTTGTTGTCGATGCCATTTTTGGTACCGGTTTCCACGGAAATCTGCGTGCGCCGTTCTCCATCTGGATTCCTACGGTCAATGAATGCGCCGATTGTGTCGTATCCATTGATGTTCCCTCGGGCCTGAATGCCGAGACGGGCGTTGTTGATGACGACTGCATTCGTGCCGAGCATACGGTGACGATGATTGCGCCCAAGATTGGTCTGTATAGCGCTGATGGTCCTGAGTATGCTGGCGATTTGATCTGCGGCAATCTTTACGACCGTCTTGACGAGGTCATCGATGATGTCGACCACGCCGCCGAGATTGTCGAGCCCGGTGACTTAGTTGATTACTTTGCCCCACTACCTACGAATATCGATAAGTATTCCCGTGGCTCTGTGCTTATTGTCGCCGGATCTGCGCAATATCCTGGTGCTGCCATTATGGCGGCCAAGTCTGCAGCTCGCGCGGGTGCTGGTTACGTGGCAGTCGCGGCTCCTGACGCCTGCGCTAATCTTATTCGCATGGCACTTCCTTCGATTCCCGTCTTTGCTATTCCGTCTGATTCCCGCGGTTCCTTTGGCGCCGCTGCGCGCATGACGGTGTGCGAGATTGCAACGAAGTACAGCTGCGTACTGTGCGGTCCCGGTATGACGACGTCTGCCGGCGCTATGCAGGTGGTTTCGGGCTTGCTCGAGCTTGATGTACCGCTTATTTTGGATGCCGATGCACTCAACTGCCTTGCTAAGATTGCCATTGACGGTATTGATAGTAACCCCGAGATGTATCGTCGCGAGCAGCCGTTGGTTATGACGCCGCACTATCGTGAGCTTTCGCGTCTGGTTGCCGGTGACGAGGTGAACGACCTTGGTACCGCGATTGCAGCCGCGCAGAAGGTTGTCTGGGCTGCAGGCTCCGACAATCTGGTGGTCATTGCCAAGGGGCCGACGACGGCTATCTGTGGCGTTGAGCGTGTACTGCTGCCGCTCTCGGGTCCGGCTTCTCTGGCAACTGCCGGTTCAGGTGATGTTCTCGCGGGTATTTTGGCCGGCACGCTTGCCACCATGCGCGACGAGATGGATCGTTGGGAGTTGCTGTATTCGTACGCCGTCGCACTTCACAGCTACGCCGGTTTTGCCGCGGCGACGGAGTATGGTGAGAAGAGCGTCATCGCGACCGATCTTATCGACTTGATCGGTCCGGCCATGGAACTGGCGGCAAAGGATGCGCTCGAAGATCTGGGAATCATGGACGAAGGGTCGGATGACTAATCATGAATAAAGCCGATTTGACGCGCTGGTCCTGGGTCGAGATCGACCGCGGGGCGCTCCGTCGCAACACGAGGGCCTATAAGAACTTGTTGAATCCACGTCAGCGCCTGTGCTGCGTGGTCAAGGCCGATGCTTATGGTCATGGAGCTGTTGAGTGCGCCAAGATCATGTATTCGGCCGGTGCCGACATGTTTGCCGTGGCGACGGTTAACGAGGGCGTTGAGCTCCGACAGGGCGGGATTACGAAACCAATCCTCATCCTAAGCGAGCCGCCCATCGAGGCCATTCCGACGTTGCTCGAGTTTGATATCATGCCCTCGGTCTATACGTCTGACTTTGCTCTTGCGTATGGCGAATGTGCCGTCGCGGCGGGCAAGGTGGGCAAGTATCATCTCGCCATCGAGACGGGCATGAACCGCATTGGCGTACATTACACGCAGGTGCTCGACTTTGTCCGCGGTATTAATTTCCATCGCGGTATTCAGTGCGACGGCGTATTTACGCACTTCGCCACGGCCGATGAACCTTCGGGCTGGGACTACAAGCTGCAGTGCCAGCGCTTTACCGAGGCCGTTCAAGCCATTAAGGATGCGGGTTTTGAGTGCGGTATCGTGCACTGCGCCAACACGCCGTCCTCGATGCTCGACCCCTCGATGCATTTTGATATGATTCGCGCCGGCGTTGGCTTGTATGGCATGCAGCCGTGCGAGCTGAGTGGCCGCGTGATGCAGCTTGATCCCGTTATGAGCGTCCATGCGCGCGTGACGCGCGTGGCACACCCTGCGATGGGTGAGGGCGTGGGCTACGGTTTTACCTACCGCGTACCGCGTACGCGCGTTCAGATCTGCACGCTGCCGATCGGTTATGCCGATGGCCTATCGCGTACGCTTTCCAATCGTATGGATGTGCTGTATCGCGGCGAGCGCGTGCATCAGGTTGGCAATATCTGCATGGACCAGTTTATGGTCGCCATTCAGTCCAACCCGGCACACGAGATTCCCGAGGCCGAGTATGGTGACGAGATGATTATCGTCGGCCGCGATGGCGATGCCGAGATCACTATGGACGAGATGGCCCGACTGCGCGGAACGATTAACTACGAGGTCGCCTGCGGCTTTGGCATGCGTCTCGACAAGGTCTACGTGTAGGAGCCGCTATGGGCGTCATGCACATCCCCGGTCATACCCATCAGGCGCCACGTGAGGTCGCACTCGAGGAAATTGAGGCCGTTCTGGGCGATTGTCACCTCTGCCAGCTCTACCAGTCGCGTCACAATATCGTGTTTGGCGTGGGAAGCCCCCGCGCTCGCGTGATGTTTATTGGTGAGGCGCCGGGCCGCAATGAGGATTTGCAGGGCGAGCCTTTTGTGGGGGCGGCAGGCGAGGACCTCAACGGCATTTTGTCGCTGGCGGGGCTCAAACGCGAAGACGTCTACATTGCCAACGTGCTTAAGTGCCGCCCGCCGGGAAACCGCAATCCGCGTCCCGAGGAAGTGCTGGCTTGCTCGCCGTTTTTGCGTGAGCAGATTCGAAGCATCTGGCCTGATATTATCGTGACGCTCGGCAACCCCGCGACGCACTTTGTGCTTAAGACCGAGATTGGCATTACTAAGCTGCGCGGCAGGTTCCACCAGATGGGGCATTTTGTAGTAATGCCCACTTTTCATCCGGCAGCAGCGCTGCGCAATCCGGCGTGGCAGGAGCTGCTGGAGGAAGACTTTAAGATGCTGGGCGATTATCTGGAGCGACATCCCGCACCAGAGGACGCCTCGGAATAATAAGGAGCATATATGTCCCTGGAGCGCCTGGGGGTAGGTACTTACAAAACGACTTGCGCTGCCGATACGGAGCACTTTGGCGAGCTAATTGCACCGTGCCTTGAGGACGGCGATGTGCTCATCCTGACCGGTGGCCTGGGAGTGGGCAAAACTCACTTTACCAAGGGCGTCTCGCGCGGGCTGGGCGATGGGCATATGGTTACGAGTCCTACGTTTGCGCTCATGGCCGTTCACGATCAAGGTCGTATTCCGCTGTTTCACTTTGATCTATACCGCCTGGAGCATGCCTACGAGCTCGAGGATACGGGCATTTTCGATGTGCTGGGCTATGAGGGTGCTTGCCTGCTGGAATGGGGCGAACAATTCCAGGACGAGCTGACGGATGAGTATCTTTCAGTGACGCTCAAACGTGATGAGGGCGACAGCGATGTGCGAACGATAACGCTTGAAGCGCACGGTGACCGCGCAATGGAGCTTTCCCATTTGATTGATAAGGCTGTACAAGATGAGCTTGCATAACGACAACGCGCTGGTGGTGGCGCTCGATACCTCGACCGACATGCTTGCCTGCGCGGTAAGCTGGATTGATGGGCAGACGGGCGAGACGAAGCTCGTGAGTGGCGACCACGTGTGTCGCCGTCACGCCAACGTTGAGCTCGTGAATACCGTTGATGGCGTGCTGGCTCAAGCCGGTCTGGATCGCAGCGATGTTGGTTGCTATGTGGTCGGCCGCGGCCCGGGGTCCTTTACGGGTGTGCGCATTGGCATCTCCACTGCCAAGGGCCTCGCGCGTGGTGCCAATGTTCCGCTGCTGGGCGTGTCGACGCTCGACGCTTGCGCTTGGACGGCGTGGAAGGCTGGTGTGCGCGGCAAGCTTGGTATCTTGGCCGATGCTATGCGCGGTGAGGTATATCCGGCGCTGTATATGCTGGTCGATGAGGGTCCCGAGCGTCAATTTGAGCGCGAACACGTGGTCAAGGCCGCCGTGGCGCTCGATGAATGGCGCCAAGCAGCGGACTGGGACCAGGTTCAGCTGACCGGTGACGGTCTCGTGCGCTATGGCAAGCTGTTGGGTGAGGACGAGACCGCCCGCTGCGTGGAGCGCGACCTGTGGTGGCCTTCGGGCG
>CAJMOM010000121.1:0-5187 GCA_905215005.1 uncultured bacterium
CGCTTCGCGCGGCGGGGGCTCCTCCGTCCTGCGGAAAGATTTGGAGAGTAACCCTGTGCCCGGCCTGCGATAACTAAGGGGTCGCTGCGTTTATCTTGGGGTGCTGCATATACAAAGCTGGAAGGGTCTGAATTGCGCTTTGTCGATATATGCCCTTTTCCCTGATGGGACCGTGCTTGAGGGGCGTCTTCATAAGTTGCGGTGAAATAGGGACTGTTGAGCCTTTAAGCTGGCAAAACAGTCCTTATTTCACCGCAACTGAAACAGGGGCGCACTCCAAGAGAGCGCCCCTGCCGGGTTTCCATAGTACTGGCGAAACAGTTATATAGTTCTGGCGAAGCAGTCCTTGAGATCCGCCTTGCCTTATGCCAAGAACTCCTTGGTGGTCGCCACGATGTTGGCGGCGTCCAGGCCGTACTTGTGCAAGAGCTCGGCACCCGGGCCAGACTCACCGAAGGTGTCGTTGACGCCGATCTTCTTGAGCGGCGTCGGGCACTGCTCGCACAGGTCGTCGGCAACGGCGCTGCCCAGGCCACCGATCACAGAATGCTCCTCGACGGTCACGACGTGGCCGGTCTTGGTGGCGCTCTTGACGATCAGGTCGGCATCGATGGGCTTGATGGTGTGCATGTTGATGACCTCGGCGTCGATGCCCTCGGCAGCAAGCTGCTCGGCAGCCTCGAGGGCCTCGCCGACCATCAGGCCGCAGGCGATGATGGTCACATCGGCGCCCTCGCGCATGACAATGCCCTTGCCCAACTCGAACTTGTAGGTCTCGGGGTCGTTGATAACCGGCGAGGCCAGACGGGCGAAGCGCATGTACACCGGACCGTCGCACTCGTAGGCGGCGCGCGTCACGGCGCGGGCCTCGACGTCGTCGGCCGGAACAATGACGGTCATGCCGGGGATAACGCGCATGAGGGCGATATCCTCGCAGCACTGGTGCGTGGCACCATCCTCGCCCACCGAGATACCGGCGTGCGTGGCACCGATCTTAACATTGAGGTGCGGGTAGCCGATGGAGTTACGCACCTGTTCAAAAGCGCGGCCGGCGGCGAACATGGCAAAGGTGCTCGCGAAGGCAACACGACCGGTGGTCGCGATGCCGGCAGCGACGCCCATCAGGTTGCTCTCGGCGATGCCCACATCGAAGAAGCGGTCGGGGCAGGCTGCCTTGAACTTGCCGGTCTGCGTGGCGGCGGCAAGGTCGGCGTCGAGGACCACAAAGTCATCGTGCTCGTTGGCGAGCTCGACGAGGGCCTCGCCGTAGCTTACACGCGTAGCGATTTTCTTGACGTCTGCCATCCTAGAGCTCCTCTCCGGCGGCCGTGAGCTCTGCCATGGCCTGCTCAAACTGTTCATCGTTGGGGGCCTTGCCGTGCCAACCCACCTGGTTCTCCATAAAGGACACGCCCTTGCCCTTCATGGTCTCGGCGATAATGGCGGTCGGCTGGCCCTTGGTAGCGCGAGCCTCGGCAAAGGCGGCGCGGATCTGATTGAAGTCGTTGCCGTCGGCAAGCTCCACCACGTGGAACTTAAAGGCGCGGAACTTGTCGGCGAGCGGCATGGGGTCGTTGACTTCCTCGACGGGGCCGTCGATCTGCAGGCCGTTGTGGTCGACAATCACGCAGAGGTTATCGAGCTGCTGGTTGCCGGCAAACATGGCGGCCTCCCAGACCTGGCCCTCCTCGCTCTCGCCATCGCCCAGCAGGGCGTACGTGCGGTAAGTATCGCCCCAGTGCTTGGCGGCAACCGCCATGCCCACGGCGGCGGAGATGCCCTGGCCGAGCGAACCGGTAGACATGTCAACGCCCGGGGTGTCGTTCATGTTGGGGTGGCCCTGCAGGTGGCTGCCGATGTGGCGCAGCGTCTCGAGATCCTCCTTGGGGAAGAATCCGCGCTCGGCGAGCACGGCGTACAGACCAGGCGCGCAGTGACCCTTGGAAAGCACGAAGCGATCGCGATCGGCCTTGCGGGGATCGGCCGGGTCGACGTTCATTTCCTCAAAGTACAGATAGGTCATGATGTCGGCAGCGCCGAGCGAACCGCCCGGATGGCCGGACTTGGCAGCGTGCACGCCGGTGACGATGCCCTTCCTTACCTCGTTGGCAACCTTTTTGAGCTCTTCGTCGCTCATTGTGCCTTCCTTTCATCCTCATTAGACAAAATGCGCACGGCACCGAAGGTAACCCCAACACAGCCGCAATGCACGTACGTCATTCATTATGCTGGAAACTGATGGCTTTACCAGAGTTTTTATCATTATTTGAACAATTTAGCAGGCAGAACCGCTGATGAAACGGTTTATCAATGTGAACGTCTTTTGGATGGAACGCGGTCGACCCTACGCGCTAATGTCCTTGAATCCCTCGCCGAAGGCTTCCGTAACGTCAGCGACCGTCACAATGGCGTGAGGATCGCGCTCACGCACGATCGTCTTGAGGGTATTGAGCTCTCGACGACTCACGATGACCATAACCACCGGCTTCTCGGCACCCGAATACATGCCAGTCGCCTTAAACTTGGTACAACCACGACCCAGGCCATACATGATATCGGCAGCGATATCAGGGAACTTGTCCGAGATGATGAGTACCATACGACGTTTGTTGCCACCATCGACCACGGCATCGATCACGTAGCCGCTAATGACCATCGAAAGGCCTGCATACAGTGCGTTTTCGATCGAAAAGACCGGAGCCGATAGCGCGCATACGGCAACATCGATCGCCATGACGGTCGAGCCCACCGGCAGCGAGGTGTTACGCGAGATGATTTGGCCAATCGTGTCCGAGCCGCCGGTGTTGGCGCCGGCGCGCAACACCATGCCGTAACCGATGCCCGTAATAATGCCGCCCCACATGGCAGGGAGCATCAGGTCCGCATCCGCCAGAGGTGCTACAAACGGGGCGAACAGATCGGTAAAGAAGCCCAGCAGCACAAAGCCCGTCGCGGTCTGCACCACGTAGAACATGCCACCCTCGCGCATAACGACCAACAACAGCAAGGCGTTCATCACGATCGTCTGAATGCCAACGGGAAGCGATAGGCCGCGCGATGCACCGACCGCCTGGATAATGGTGGCAAGGCCCGTAACGCCACCGGCAGCAAGGCCGTTGGGAATCAAAAACAGGTCGGTCGCAATAGCGGCCAGAGCGCACCCCAACATAATCTGGGGCAGGTCGTGAAAGAAGTTCATCGAAAGAATGCGCTTGATGTCCAGACGATATGCCATGCTGCCTCCCTCAAAAAAGCGCACCCAAACGGATGCGCTTCGAACTTCTTGCTGTATTCGATTCTACCGATTCGCCGGACAAAAACCACCCCTGCGCAGGGTTTGCTCTGGATACAAAACCACACTGCTCGGAGGGATTTAATCCATTTCCACATAAACCCGGGCGGTTTAAGCAGACGGGGTCTCCGCGTCAGCGTTGCCGGTAGCCCAACGGTGATAGCCAATAACAAACGGGTCCAGGTCGCCATCGTCAAGAACGGCCTCGACATTGCTGGTCTCCACGCCCGTGCGTAGGTCCTTAACCATCTGATACGGGTAGAGCACGTAGCTGCGAATCTGGTTGCCAAAACCAATCGTGGTCTTGGGTCCGCGAATCTCATCCAGAGCCTCGGCGCGCTTCTCGAGCTCAATCTCGTACAGGCGAGCCTTGAGGATCTGCATGCACGCGGCCTTGTTCTGGATCTGGCTGCGCTCGTTTTGGCAGGTGACCACAATGCCGCTGGGAAAATGCGTCACGCGCACGGCGGAGTCAGTGGTGTTGACGCCCTGACCGCCCGGGCCCAGGAGGGCATTTGGGGCTATACCGCCCGGCCGGAGAGCTACTTTGCCGCCATCCGGGACTGGCAGAAGCGCCGCAACGGCTGGGATATCGACCAGTCCCTCATGAGCTTCAGCCTGGGCGTGGTGCAGACCCTGTCCGCCTGCGTGAAGCTGTTCACCCCGGAGGGTGGCAGCGTCCTGATTCAGACGCCGGTGTACTCCGAGTTCTATGATATGACCGAGGCATGGAACCGCAAGGTTCTGGAGAATCAGTTCGTGGAGAAGGACGGCAAGTGGACCGTTGACTGGGCAGACTTTGAGGAGAAACTGAAGCAGGCGGACCTGTTCCTGCTGTGCTCCCCCCACAACCCCCTGGGCCATGTCTGGACGGAAGAGGAGCTGCGCCGGATGATGGAACTGTGCCTGAAGCATCACGTGCTGGTGGTCTCCGACGAGATCCACTCCGACCTGATCTTCCACGGCAAAAAGCACATCCCCACTGCCACCCTGTCCCCCGAGATCGCCGCCAACGTCATCACCGGCATCTCTGGCACCAAGACCTTCAACCTGGCCGGCCTGCAGGCCAGCACGGTGGTGTTCCCCAACGCGCACAAAAAGGAGGTCTTTGACAAGTTCTGGATGAACATGGATATCCACCGGAACAACGCCTTCTCCCTCACCGCCATGGAGGCGGCCTTCAACCAGGGCGATGAGTGGCTGGACCAGCTGCTTCCCTATCTCTCCGCCAACTTTGACTATGTGGTGGACTACTGTGAAAAGCGCATCCCTAAGATCAAGACCTATGCCCCCGACGCCACCTATCTGATGTGGCTGGACTGCCGGGAGCTGGGCATGGGCAATGAGGCGCTCCACGACTTCATGATCCGGAAGGCCAAGCTGGGCCTCAACGACGGCTGCTCCTTCGGCCGGAGCCTCAATGGCTTCATGCGCCTGAACGCCGCCTGCCCCCGCGCCACTTTGGAACAGGCCATGCGCCAGCTGGAGGCCGCTGTCAACAGCCTGTAATCCCCAGCAAGAGCGCGCAGAGAAATAAGGGAAAAGGAGAAAGAACATGGCAACCATTCAAAAGAAGAGCTTCTGGCAGCAGTACGGAGGCCTGATTCTGATTCTGGGCGGCATCGCCATCGGCGCCCTGATCGGCTGCTTCAACGGCTTCTTCGTGGCCAAGTTCAAGCTCCATCCCTTCATCGTCACCCTGGGCACCCAGCTGATCCTGTACTCCTGCCTGCTGCTGTACGTCAAGATGGGCAACAACGGCGGCATGGCCATCTCCGGTCTGGACAAGAGCTATAACGACTTTATCAAGGGCTCCATCATCAGCGTGCCCACCGGAAACGGCACCAGCACCCCCATCCCCAACTATGTGTGGTTCGCCATCCTGCTGGCGGCCG
>CAJMOM010000122.1:0-5122 GCA_905215005.1 uncultured bacterium
TGCCGCACGCCTCCACGATGGCATCGATCACCGTCTCGGGGCGAATGGCGCACCCGGGCGCGTACACGTCCACGGGAATCGCGCGGTCCACGCCGCCGATCACGTTGTAGGCATCGCGGAACACGCCGCCCGAACACGCGCAAATACCGCAGGCCACCACGCACTTGGGCTCGAGCATCTGGTTGTAGATCTGTCGCACGACAGGCAGGTTCTGGGCATTGACCGAACCCGTCACCAAAAAGATGTCCGCATGCTTGGGGTTGCCGGTGTTGACCACGCCAAAGCGCTCCGCATCGAACAGCGGCGTGAGCGAGGCCAGCACCTCGATATCGCATCCGTTGCAGCTCGAACCGTCGTAATGAATAACCCACGGCGAGCGCGACATTTTATGATCCATGGATGTCGCCTCCTAAATAAACACGTCGACGAGGATGGGCATAAGGTTGAGCAGGCCAAACACTAACGCCACACCCCAGCCGAGCTTAAAGCAGCTGCGCCAGGTGCTACGGGCGAAGGTGTTATCGATCAGCACCTCGACAAAATACGTCACAGCCATCACGACCAGGGCGACCACCCAGCTCACCGGGTTGTCCCAGACAAAGAACATGCCCACCCACATCAAAAACAGCACGGTCTCGCACCAGTGCATAAGGGTCATCTTGGCCAGCGTGCCGCCGCTCATCTCGGTGGCGACGCCCTGGACGATCTCCTGATGCGCGTGATGCGAGTACGAAAGGTCAAACGGCGACTTGCGCAGCTTGATGGTAAGCACCGCGAGCAGCGCCAGGAAAATGGGCGCACTGTACACGATGATGGGGGCCGACTGCCCCGTCACAGCGATGGAATCAAAGCTGTCGGTGGCAAGATACAGACCCACGCTCATCAGCAGAACGGCGGGCTCGTAACTCATGACCTGCAGCAGCTCACGATCGGCGCCAACCTGGGCAAACGGGCTTTGCGTCGAGGCGGACGCCAGCACCACAAAGATCGCGGCGAGGGTAACCATAAAAGCGCACAGCAGCGTGTTGGAGCCCGACACAAAGATGCCGCCGCCCACGACGGTAAAGATGAGCGCGCACGCCATATAGGTATCGTCCATGGTGTTTACGCTGGCAGGGGCTTTGCGCAGCAGCTTGGCAACGTCGTAGAAAGGCTGGAGCAGGCGCGGACCCACACGGCCCTGCATGCGGGCCGATAGTTTGCGGTCAACGCCGTCGATCAGGCCACCAACCAAAGGCGCCAGCAGGGCAAACACCACGGTACCAATAAAGATGCCCACGACGCCCGAACCTTCAAAATACTTACCGCGCAGCACCGAAGGCGCGCTCATGGCAAGCCGCTCGGGCCCAATCCACGCGCAACACAGCAGCGCAAACAAGATAATGCTGCAGCACACGACGCTGCCCGCGGGGCCGATACGCTTCTCGCCAAGGGCGTCCTCCGAGTACCAATTGCGCTTTTCGGCCTTCACCTCGTGTCCCATCGAGCCGCGGAAATGGCGATATTTGTCGGTTCCCACACCCGAAAGGTACACGTTGACGTGCGGCTTGTTGCTCACGCGGAATGAAGTCAGCAGCACCACGGCGATAAACGCCACGATAACCACCATCAGATACATGGAGTCCTTGCCAATAACATACGGCACGCGGCCAAACACCATGGCCAAGTAAGGCGACACCAGACCGCTCGAGATAACCGGGAACGCCACGCAGCACAGAATCAGCAGCGCGGCGATGGTGTTGAGGGCCATCCATTCGGTCTTATGGACATTGACCTCAACGTTTTGAGCCGTGGGGTCGACGCCCGAAAGCTTGGCAAGCCACTTGCCCCAGAAGAAGAACGTCGCGGCCGAGCCAAAGGCAAGTACCATGATCATTAGCACGTTGCCGGTCTGTGCAAACGCCACCAGGGCGCCCCACTTGGACACGAGCATGCCAAACGGCGCCACAAACATGCCCATGATGCCCAGCATCATCAGGCGCGTCAGGTGAGGCATGCGGCTGAACATGCCGTCCATGTCCTCGATATTGCGGCTGCCGATATGATGCTCGGCCGTGCCCACGCACAGGAACAGCAACGACTTGGCCACCGTGTGGAACAGGATCAGGAAGATGGCCGCCCATACGGCCTCGGGCGCACCGACACCCAAGCAGGCGCTGATGAGACCCAAGTTGGAAATGGTGGAGTACGCGAGCACGCGCTTGGCGTTGCTCTGCGAGATGGCCATGAGAGCGGCGAGCAAAAACGTGATGGCACCCACACTCGTAACCATAAAGCCGGTCACGGGATAGATGGCATAGAGCGGGCTGAGCTTGACCATCAGGAAGACGCCGGCCTTGACCATGGTGGACGAGTGCAGCAGGGCGCTCGTGGGAGTAGGGGCAACCATGGCACCCAACAGCCAAGTGTGGAACGGCATCTGTGCGGCCTTGGTAAGGGCGGCGAGCGACAGCAGAATGACCGGCATCACCAGCAGCGCGGATTGTGCGGTTCCAGCACCGGAAAGCTCGATCATGCCCGAGATGGTCAGCGGCATGCCGTTGACGTGCAGATACATGAGTCCGGCCAAAAACGCGATACCGCCCAGCATGTTGAGGATGATCTGGATGAAGGCGTTCTTGATGGCCTCGGGCGTGCGCGTGTAGCCAATCATGAGGAACGAGCACACGGTAGTGATTTCCCAGCCGCAGAACAGCCACTCAAGGTTGTCGCTCGTCACGATGACGAACATGGCTGAGAGGAACAAGAACATAAGCGCCAGGAACTGCGGGCGACGGTCGGGCGCGGTCTGCCCGCGCAGCGCGGCCTCGTGCTCGTCATGGGCCTGGAAGTCCTTCATGTAACCCAGGGCATACACGCAGATCAGGCTGCCGACGATACCGACGGCGAGGACCATGATCACGCTCATGTAGTCCAGGTAGAGCGGCGTCGCCGTGACGGCTTCGGCCGCGGGCAGCGTCATGGCTGCAAAGGCGAGCGAGCCCACCAGCTGGACTATGCCGAACACCGTGGTGAGCGCGTTCCTATATTTGTACGCGTTGTACAGGATGACGGCGCACAGGATGACATCGATGGCGGAGCTGATGATCGAGAGCACATGCGAGGTGCCGGGGGCAACCTCAAAGCTCTGCGGACCCGTGCCAAAAAACATGACGGCGACTACAACTGTCACCGCCATAATAATGCCGGAACCTATGAGCCCCACCGCATCGCGGGCGCGGTCACCGCGCGCGAGCAGCATGCCCAGCGCCGGTACCAGCGGAAACAGGGTAAGGAAATACAGTAGCGTCATACCATCACTCCCCCATGCAAAAACGCTGCAATTGTTTAACGTTATAGCTCAATTACGGGGTTGCGGTGGCAGGTTTTCGGTCAACTGGGGAGTTTTAGGCGTACGGGGCGAGGGCGCGTCCGCTTTGGAGCAGTGGGGCGACGCTCCCCTATCGCAGCGACAGGCGCGCGGGCCACTGCGCGCGGTTTATTGGCCACTTTGGAGGATGTCCCGATAGGCTCGCGGCGGTCCAAAAAGTTGGCGCGGCAAGAAAAATGCGCCCCTGTGGGCGCACCATCCCGTTTGCTATTCCGCCTTTTTAACGCGCGGCTTGCGACCGCGCGGCTTATCGACCAGTGCGGACTCACCGCTCTCGCGGTACTGACGGCACCAAGCCTTGACCGAAGACTCGCTGGGAATCTTGTGCTTGATCATGGCCTCGCGAACCGTCAAGCCGTTTTCCAGACGGTCCTTAACCACAGCGAGCTTTACGTCGTACGAGTAGGTGTGATGATGCGAACCGGCATTGAGAACGGCGTCGGCACCGCCCACGGCATACGCGCGGGCCCACTGACGAGCCGTGGCCTGGGGAATGCCAAGCTCCGCGGCGAGGGCGCGATGACCGACCCCCTCTTGGAGGATCTCGACGGCGCGCTGCCTAACCTCAGGTGCATGCGTGCGAGTCCTAGTTGCTTCCGACATACCTGCCACTTCTTAGCCTTAACCGTTAATCTGCTTTCTTACGTGCAAGTTAGATAGTAGCATTTTACTGTTTGCTCAAAGCAGTTAATTAAAATAGACGCGGCGTTATCTGGGCATTTGGCACCAAATTACGACATTTCTTTATCGATTATTTACGCTGGTAGCTGACTCGCAGCTAATCGTCATTCGCTTGTCAACAAAATCGGCGTCTCTTTATGTCCTTTGGTATAGAGGATATGGTTATTAACCCCTCCCCCATTAATTTTGAGTGATCTGCAAGGCAGTAGACGTCCTCACTCCTCATGATTACCGCGCATTGCCATCCACCGGAGCAAAACAAAAAGGGCGGGACCTGCTGCGCTTGCAGGCCCCGCACCGGTTGACACCCGACGGGACACAGCCGGGCGAGACGGATCCGTGCTACCGCCCCGCCTGGCCGCAATGTTCAACTACAGCTCGTTGGCCGCGTGATACGCCGTGCGAATGGCGCTCGCAATGTCGGCGGTGCGCTCGCCCGAGCAGTCGCCTACGCAGGTCACGGGCACCGTCACGCCGTCCAGGTCAAACGCGTTGGCCTTGGAGCCCACGGCCATCACCACGTAATCGCAGGCGATCTTCACCGGCTCCTCGGCGCCGTCCTCGGCGGTGCGAACGGCCTCCACGCCCTCGTCAGTAATGGCGGTCAGGCGGGTCTTCACGTGCTGCTCCACGTTGTGCTCGGCAAAGTCGCTCATGATCAGCGGCAGAATGGTCTCGGACTCGCCCGCGGCAATCTTGTCGAGCATCTCCACGATCGCCACCTCGCAGCCGTGCTGCAGCAGATACTCGGCAGTCTCGGTGCCCACCAGGCCACCGCCAATGACGGCGACGCGGCCCGTAAGCTCCACCTTGCCGGCCAGCACGTCCCAGCTCGAGACGACCTTCTCCGAGTCGGCACCCGGAACGGGGATGATCACGTCGTGTGCGCCCACAGCCACAATCGCGGCATCGGCGGCGTTGAGGTCCGCGGGGCTAGCGACGTGGTTGAGCTCAACCTTCACGCCCAGGCCAGGCAGAATCTTCTCGTAGTACTCGACCGAGCGCATGATCTCGTCCTTGCGCGGGGGCGCGGCCGCCAGCACAATCTGGCCGCCCAGATGGTCGCTCGCC
>CAJMOM010000123.1:0-5071 GCA_905215005.1 uncultured bacterium
TTTGGCGGCGCCTTTGGCGATGCCGGCAGCACCGTGGTTATCGAGGAGATGCTCGTTGGTCCCGAGTGCTCGCTGCTGGCCTTTACCGACGGCAAGACCGTGCGCCCCATGGCCACCTCGCAGGACCACAAGCGCGCGCTCGAGGGCGACAAGGGCCCCAATACCGGTGGCATGGGCGTCTACAGCCCGGTGCCCATCGTGACTGACGAGGAGCACGCCACGATGGTGAAGGTCATGGAGCAGACCGTGGCCGAGCTTGCTGCCGAGGGCATCGACTACCGCGGCTGCCTGTATGGCGGCTTTATGCTCACCCCCGCCGGCCCCAAGGTACTGGAGTTCAACGCCCGCTTTGGTGATCCCGAGACGCAGGTCGTGCTGCCGCGCCTTAAGAACGACCTGGTTGAGGTCATGCTCGCCTGCGCCAACTGCGAGCTCGATCAGATTGAACTCGACTGGCGCGACGAGTGGGCCGTGGCCGTTGTCCTGACGAGCGCGGGCTACCCCGGCAGCTACGAGAAAGGCAAGGTCATCACCGGTATTGAGGATGCCGAGGCCATGGAGAACGTGACCGTGTACCACGCGGGCACTGCCGTGGTGGACGGCCAGCTCGTGACCAATGGTGGTCGCGTGCTTGCCGTGACCGCTCTGGGCGACACGTTCGAGAACGCTCGCAACCTTGCCTACGAGGCCTGCGAGAAGATTGATTTTGAGGGCAAGACCCTGCGTCACGACATCGGCCTGCGCGCGCTGCGCGGCCGCGACGCCTGGGATGCCTAAAATCCGAGAGGAATGAGACGGATGGACGAGAAGAACGAAGAGCTCGTGGACGCGCAGATCGTCGAAGAGGACAGCCGCATGTATGGGCACGCCGAGGGCGAGCCTGGTGGCGAGGTCGCTGACGAGCCGGCGCTGGTGCTGGGCGACGACGACCCGCACGATGCCGAGCTGCACGAGAAGATTCTTTCGGAGGAGTGCGCCTGGAAGGGCAAGATCCTCGACGTCCACCGTCTTGAGGTTGAGCTACCCAACGGTCGCCGCAGCGCCCGCGATATCGTTCGCCATCCGGGCGCGGCGGCCGTTGTGGCACTGACCGAGAGCGGCAAGATCGTACTGGTGCGTCAGTACCGCACCGCCATCGACCGCGTGACGGTCGAGATTCCCGCCGGCAAGCTCGATCCAGGTGAGGACCCGCTCGATTGCGCCAAGCGCGAACTGCATGAGGAGACGGGCTTTAGGGCTGGTCGTATTCGCTTTTTGACGTCGATTGTCACGTCCTGCGGTTTTTGCGATGAGATCATCCACATCTACTTGGCTACCAAGCTCGAGTTTGATGCGCCCAACCCCGATGATGACGAGTTTGTCAACGTGGACCTGGTGCCGCTGCACGAGCTGATCGACGCCGTGCTCGACGGCAAGATCGAAGACGCCAAGACCGTCGTAGGCGCCTTGGCCTGCGATAGCATCGCACACCGACTAGGCGGAACTGAGCTTTAAAAGCGAGGGCGACCCTGGGGCAAACACTACTGATTATTTTGCCCCAGGGTCTTACGTTATTGTTTTATCTCCGAGGACTGCATGTTTAAGAGGTTTCTGTCTTATTACAAGCCCCAGATGGGGCTTTTTGTTGCTGATACTGTTTGTGCTCTGGTGCTTGCCGCCATTGACCTTGCGTTTCCTATTATTCTGCGCAATTTGACCGGTGGGCTGTTTACTCAGGGTCAGGCTGCCATTATGCAGGCGCTCGGCATGATCGCGGTGGGCTTGGTGCTGATGTATGCCGTCCGCTGCGCCTGCCGCTATTTTGTGAGCTATTGGGGTCACGTGATGGGCGCGCGCATGGAGTCCAAGATGCGCGAGGACCTGTTTGACCAGTATGAGCGCTTTAGCTTTGCATACTTCGACCGCAACAGCTCGGGCGACATGATGAGCCGCGTGGTCAACGATCTGTTCGATATCTGCGAGGCGGCGCACCACGTGCCCGAGTGGATCATCATCTGCGGCATCGAGATCATCGGCTCGTTTGTGATCCTCTTTACCATCGCCCCGGTGCTGGCGCTCGCCATGGCCGTGGTGACGACGGCGTTTGCGGTCATCATGTTTTGGCAGAACATGCGCATGCGTGAGGTCTTTAGCGACAACCGCAAAAAGATCAGCGGCATCAATGCGCAGCTGCAGGATTCGCTGGCGGGCATGCGCGTGGTCAAGAGCTTTGCCAATGAGGAGACCGAGCGCTCTAAGTTCCGCGCCTCTAACGATCGCTACCTTTCGTCCAAGGAGAACATGTATCACGCCATGGGCGTCTATACCGCGACGTATGGCCTGCTCTCGGGTGTGCTCTATGTGATCGTGGTGCTGCTGGGCGGCTGGCTGGTCGCCCAGGGACAGCTGCAGGCGGTCGATATGGCGACCTTTGCACTCTATATTTCGCTGTTCTGCACGCCGCTCGAGACACTCGTCAATTCAGCCGAAACGTATCAGAAGGCTATCGCCGGCTTTAAGCGTATGGACGAGGTGCTCTCGACCGCGCCGGATATCCAGGACAAGCTGGGCGCTACGGATCTGCAGGTGACTGCCGGCGCCGTGGAGTATCACGACGTGTGCTTTAACTACGAGGATGTCGAGCTGGGCGAGGGCGATGCCGACGAGCGTCCCGTTATCGACCATATGGATCTGTCCATCAAGCCCGGGCAGACCATCGCTTTGGTTGGCCCTTCGGGCGGCGGCAAGTCCACGACCTGTTCGCTGCTGCCGCGCTTTTATGATGTGGCTGCCGGCTCCATTAGCATCGACGGCCAGGATGTGCGCGATGTGACGCAGCAGAGCCTGCGTCGTGCTATCGGCTTGGTGCAGCAGGATGTCTATCTGTTTGACGGTACGATTGGCGAGAACATCGCCTACGGCAAGCCGGGCGCTACGGCTGAAGAGATCGCCGAGGCCGCCCGTCGCGCCAACATCGATGCCTTTATCGAGTCGCTTCCACAGGGCTATGACACCGTGGTGGGCGAGCGCGGCAGCCGTCTTTCGGGCGGACAGAAGCAGCGCGTTGCCATCGCGCGCGTGTTTCTCAAGAACCCCAAGATCCTGATTTTGGACGAGGCGACGAGTGCTTTGGATAACGAGAGCGAGGAGGCGGTTCAGAAGTCGCTCGAAGAGCTGGCACGCGGCCGCACCACAATTATCATTGCCCACCGTCTCTCGACCATTAAGCATGCCGATGAGATTGCGACCGTTGAGCATGGTCGCGTTGTGGAGCGTGGCACGCACGAGGGGCTTCTCGCCCGTGGCGGCACCTATGCCCGTTACTATCGAATGCAGTTCGAAGGTGCGCGTGCGCACGAGCTCGACTGATTGATATGACAGGAAGTTTATGGCTGACAAGAACCCTTTGACTCCGGAAGAAGTGACGGAGTTATTCTCCGAAATCGATGCATCCGGTGTCTTGGATCCCACGCTTGCCAAAAAGCGCACCGAGCGTATGCGCGAGAAGGAGGCGGCGGCCAAGCGCGGTGACAAAGCGGCGCTAGCGCAGCTGCGCAGCGAGGACCGCGCGAGCCAGGCAAAACATATCGACCCGCTGTCCGAGGACGATCCTTCGGGCTCGCAGGTGAGCCATACCATTACGAAGACCGCGATGGCCGTGGTCATCGGCATCTTGGTGCTGATCGTGGGCATGCAGATTGGCTACGGCGTGATGCGACGCCTGAACACCGCGAACCTCTCCGAGAGCGTTTCGGTAGATACTGTCTCGACCGCGCTCAAGGGCGGCCTTGAGTGGGGCAACGGCTTTACGCAGTTCCCGCTCGACTTTACCGTCGATGAAGCCGATGAGCGTACGGGCACGGTCGAGGTGACGGTGTTGGACACATCGTCTGCCAACGAACTCGAGCTGCTGTCCAACGGGCAGATCCAGGCCGCGGCGCTTGCGACCAACGCGCTGCTCAACGATAAGATCGACCGCGTGGTGTATAACGTTCACGCCTATATCGACGAGGATAGCAACATTCAGCACGATTCCTTCTTTGGCATGTTTCCCGCCCACGGCCACCAGAGCGCCATCCTGACGTTCGTGTGGACCAAGAGCTCATCCAACGCCACGAATATCGACTGGAAGATGCGCATCGTGAGTATGGATGACACCATCGCCGAGCGCATTCAGAAGCAGGTGAACTCGGTGTCGTCGTTGATTGAGGACCCGGTGGTGAGCCAGACCAAGATTGACGAGGAAAAGGCCGAACGTGACCTGGAGCATCGTCTGCATGGCCGCGAAATTTTCCGCGGCGGCAAGCCCGACCGAACGCCGTCCGATCTGCTGGAACAGGACAAGAAAAAGTAAGACGTCATCATCCCGCGTGAGCCACAAGCCCCGCGGGATGATTTTTTAATCCCCGTCCCAGAAAAATCATTATGCATAGAAAGTCATAATTATCATTTCGTAAACATTTCGATGAAATTAACGCCATGAGGCATACTTGCGGTTACAATACCGCGAGGCCTAACTACACACCTTTAAGCCGGTCCCGTGAGACCGGGAAGGAGAATTATGGCGAACAACCATACCGCGGGCGCTGTCGCCCGCACCTTCGCGTCCAGCGAGCTTTGCCAGCGTATGCTGGCCAAAACCAGCAAGGGCACCTGCGGTCCCTGCATCCTGTATCTTGAGGATGGGACCATTTTTTATGGACGTGCATGCGGCGCCGAGGGCACCGCGACCGGCGAAGTCTGCTTCAACACTTCGCTCGAGGGCTACTTTGAGGTCATGACCGACCCGAGTTATGCCGGCCAAATCGTAACCATGACCTATCCGCAGATCGGCAACTACGGTATCGACGAGACCGACGTCCAGTCGGCCTTCCCCGGCGACGCCGGGCTCTTTGCCCGGGAAGCCTACTTAAACGGCTCCTACCCCGCCTGGCGGCTGCCGCTGCTTCTGGGGGCGGAATTTCCCGGCATCGCCCTGTGCATTTTCACCGTCCGGGCCTCATTGGCCCAGGTCCGGCCGGAGCACCGGAAGCTCCGGGCCGTGATCCGCGTCAGCGGCGGCGTTTACCTCACCTCCGCCGGAGCCATCCAC
>CAJMOM010000124.1:0-4994 GCA_905215005.1 uncultured bacterium
TCGGTCCTTAATGCCCTCGACGAGTTTGCTCATTGTCTCTCCTCTTAGTTGTTGGACTCGACGGTTGCGGTGGTGTCGACCGCATCCTCGAGCTGCAGATTCAATAGCTTCATGCCGTATTCCGGCACGTTGATATCGATGGGTTGGCCGTACAGGTCACCGGGGCGCACAAAAGCGATGACCGTCATAATGCGCGCCATGGTCTCGGGCGATTCGGAAAGGTCACGCTCAAACCAACGTTGGATCATGCCGACCTCGGCACTCACGACATAGGTGACGTAGTAGTCAAAGAAGGTGCCCAGCGCCAAGCCCAAAATGCCCGTCTGTGCACGCGGCACCACGGCCTCGCGTGCGGTATCGATGATCTTTTTAATAAAGGCGGGGTCGCCGCCCGGGCCCAGCAGGGCCCCGATAAGGTCGCGATTAGCCGCAAGATAGCGAAGCAGCTCAACCGAACCGGGTGCCGGCTCGAGCTCGTCGATATTGCGGTAAAGATCGGGTAATTGAGCTGCGGTGATAAGCTCCACCCGCTCGCGAATCTCGGCAAGCAGGCCGTCCTCGATCTGGCTGATAAAGTCGGGGATATCGCGGTAGTGCGAATAGAACGTGCGGCGTGTAAGACCGGCGCGCTCGGTGAGCGACGCGACGTTAATGCGCGAAAGGTCGCCGCTTTCGGCAAGCTCGCTGGCAAGCGCCTGGCGAAGGGCACGCTGCGAGCGAAGGGACCGGCGATCGCATTTCTCGAGCTGGGACAAGCGTCCTCCTTGTTACTCTGCCTGTGCGCTATTGCACAGTGCGAGTATTATTGCACACCGTGTGCATCAACACGTAAAGGCAATATTTTAGATGTGACGAAGGGGCTGTCCCTTTGTCACATTATTCAATGACGGTGCGGGAGCTCTGCTTGTGCATGGTGGCGAGCATGTGTTTGGGGACGGCGTGGACCATGCAGCTGCCGATGGTCGCGCTCGCGGCGGCCTTGGCTGCATCGCTTGCGTTTTTGGTCGCGTAGCTGTGGCGGAAACGCTTGAGCATGGCAATGTCGTTGCCGCCGTCACCGTAGACCGCGACCTCGTCCTCGGCAATACCGTAGTAACCCGCCAGCCAGGCCACACTCTCGCCCTTGTTGCACGCCACGTCCGTGATCTCGAACATTACCGGATCGAACGGCGCGTTGACCACACGGTCCGATCGCTCGGCCAAATACGCCTTAAGATCGCGCTCCAGCTCGGGCGAGGTCACGCGGCAGTTGATCTTACACACATCGTGGCGCAGGATGCCACCGATCGACTGATCGAAATACTGTTCCTCGTGATACCCGCCACGTGCACGCATACCGCGCATCACGATGCGCTTGATAGGACTGTCCTTTTTAAAGCCCGCCTGGTGCATCTCGAACGAACCGCTCGAGAACATGCCATCGGGCGTGGAGCAATCAAAGCAAATGTCCGGGAATGCCTTGAGCAGCTCCTCGGTAACCTGCGGATCGATGGTCCAGGTTTTGAGCACCTCGCCATGACTGTCGCGCACGATGGAGCCGTTAGAGCAGCAGGCATCGAGCGCCAGCCCCGTAAAGCCATGCTCGCCGATCGGCAGTGTCGAGCGTCCGGTCGCGGGAACCACGTGCAAGCCAGCTTCGGTCAGCTCGCGAATGGCACGGCGGATGGTCCCATCCGCCTCATGCAGGGCGTTCAGCAGCGTTCCGTCTAAGTCACTCGCAAACATCTTGATCATGGGCGTGCCTCTCCTTCGTCTGCACGATATTGTAGACGAAGGAGAGGCACGCCCAAACAATGGCGTTCCGGCGCGGCGAGACAATGCTTCCGCAAATTCACGGTCCCCCAGCGCCTTAAGACATTCGCCATAAGCGACTTATCAGCCGATTAAACAGCGCCGTCGTCAACGTCAGCACCGCCAACATGCCTGCGAATACAATCGCCGGTGTCCATCGATCATATGCGAGCCCGTAAACCAATTGGCCAATAGGCGTTGCACAGGAAAGCGTCATATAAACGAGTGCCAGCACTTTTCCGCAGAGTTCCTTTGGCACTGACCGCTGAACGAATGAAACGATTTCGACCGATGTAATGCTTGCCCACGCCATAACCCATGCCGAGCCGGCCGCAAGCGCGGCAAACGCTAATTCATCAGGACCGCTCAGTAGTGCGACAATAATCGGTACGACTCCAAAACTAATCATCGCAACATATCGACATATGCCCTTGAAGGAAAAACGATGTGGCCAAATACCGACCAAACCACTGCCGACAAGACCACCTAAGCCCATAGCCACCTCAATAATCCCAACAAAGGATGACTGCATTCCGAGATGCTTTGCAACAATAACGGGAGCACCAATCGTTAACCCAACTAACGCAAGGTTCAAAATAGCTGCAAGCAAAAACACAACGAGCAATGATGCGTTTTGAAACAGGTACCGAATCGACTCCCGAAAATCGCTTCGGCATGTCGAGCAAGTCGTACTGTCCCCTGTCATTCCAGATGAGGCGTTTCGCTTGAGTGCGCCCCCGAACAGCAGGGCTGACATCGCAAACGTCAACGCCGCGGTTTCGCATAGGGCATCGATACCAAAGCACCCATAGACTGCCGTCCCGACTACAGGCCCCAAGATATTGCTCGCCATGGTCATCTGCGAGACCAACGCAGTGGCACGCTCAACCTTTTCTGGGCCCGTCATGCGCACCGTCTCAATTTGAAGCATCGGTTTCAGCAGCGATTGGATGCCATATTGGACGCAAAGCATTGCTACCACGACAACGGCAAGAGGCAGCGAACGCTTCATGGGGATAAACAACAGTGATGCAGCCATCAGAACAATGCCGAGCACCACAAGAACCCCGCGATGTCTCCCGCGATCCGCCAAGATTCCGCCAGCCGGAGTCGCAAGCACGCCCGGCACGAACGCTATCGCCGCGACAGCACCATATAACGTTGATGAGCCGCTGCAGTCGAACAAGTAAAGCGGGCACGCAAAGCACAGTGCCGACAACATCGAATACGCGCACAGCTGTGCAACAAGAAGACCGAAAAGCCTGATAGATCGCACTGTTTTTTGCGCCAACGAAACGCTAATTCTTCTCATCCCAGCCATAAGCCTGCCCCCTATACATACCATTAGTATGTATTTAATGACTTGAAAAGGGCAGCCGTGGCTACCCTTACAAATCAATTACATACCGTCAGTATCTATATTACCACCCAGCACGGTTCCATACGTCCCAAATCTGAGCCGTTGTCTGAAGCACTTCATTACCCAAATCGAGCCCCACCGCGGCCGCCATCTGCGCCAAACATTGCGCGCGAGCGAGCATTCGATCCTTGGTCTCGAGCGGACGGAACAGCGGCAGCAGCCAAAGATTCGCCAACAACGATACGGCCTCAGCCGCTTCGCGCGGGCATTTGCACGCAATGGAGCCGTCGGCGATGCCCTCCTCGATCACTGGCAAGAGACAGCCATCGGCCGACTCGTCGAACGAGCCCTGGTACTGCATCGCCAGTAGACGCGAGCTTTTTACCGGATCTGCCGCAGGATGCATGCGTGCCCATAGCTCAATTTGCGGAACGACAGACTCGGGCGCGTACAGTCGCTTGAGCTTTTGGGCTCCGGTCATATTGCCGATACCAAGCGTTGAGCGACGTTGCTCAACAATCGGAGCCATTGCCCGATCAAATGCGGCGTTGAAAATCTCCTCTTTGCTCTTAAAGTGATGATAGACAGCACCCTTGGTCATGCCATCGAGGCGGTCGACGATATCTTGAATGCTCGTCCCCTCATAACCCTGTGCGCAGAATAGCTCCAGCGCCGCGTCGAGAATCTTCGCAACCGTCTCCTCGGGATATTTATTACGACCCATAATCCGTCCATCCGCAACGCAAGTCTTGTGCCTCATTGCAGCATTTTAACGTTGCGGATGGTAGGCGGTCGATTCTACACCGCGGCGGGGCCGTGTTCGCCGGTACGGATGCGGATGACTTCCTCGACCGGCTCGACCCAGATCTTGCCGTCTCCAACGGCACCGGTGCGAGCAGCATTGCAGATAATCTCGACAATTCCGTCGACATGCTCATCGGCGCAAATGAGCGTGAACTGCACCTTAGGGATCGTGTTGACAAGCAACTCGTTGCCGCGCACGTATTCCTTCCAGCCATGCTGCGCGCCGCAGCCCTGCACCTGATTGATAGTCATGCCACGAACATCGGCAGCAAACAACGCATCTTTGAGAACCTCAAGCTTCTCCTGGCGCACGATAGCCGTGATCTTTTTCATAATGAATTCCTCTCAATAATCAACGTATCCCTTTACATGAGACGCGGGTTTCCCAAATGCCGCAAACCAACCTCAGAAATCAAAAAGTTCAACTGACTGGTCTTAGCAGGTTTCCCAAGTGCCGCAGATTGCCGTGAAAGAGGAGCGAAGCGTACTTAAGTACGTGAGCGACGATTGAGCGGCAAGGTGCGGTGCTTGGGGAAGCTGCTAATCGAGTCCGGAGAACGAGGGGTAAGCGCTCTCGCCGTGCTGACTCACATCCAGGCCCAGCGCCTCGTCGGCCTCGTCCACACGCAGGCAGCCGTGGAACAGCGCCTTGACCACCGCGGCGATCACCAAGTCGAGCACCAGTACAATAGCGACCGTCACCACAATGCCCAAGATCTGCGAGATGAGCAGCGACACGTCGTCCGTGTAGAATAGGCCGCCCTTACCGGTCCACGAGAGCTCCGGCACACAGAACAGACCCGTGAGCACGCCGCCCAGGATGCCGCCGATACCGTGGCAACCGAACGCGTCGAGTGCGTCGTCGTAGCCAAACTTGGTCTTAAGATGACTGATGGCCAAGTAGCAGACGGGCGACACGACCAGGCCCATAACCAGCGCTGCCCACGGCTCGACAAAGCCCGCGCCGGGCGTGACCACCACAAGGCCCGCAACCAGACCAGTGCTGGCGCCCACCAGCGTGGGGCGACCGGTGTGCACG
>CAJMOM010000125.1:0-4943 GCA_905215005.1 uncultured bacterium
ACCATGCTGATGAGTGTCGGTTGGGATTTCACCTTCAACGACGGCATCCGCGACCTGCAGGTCGTCATGAACCGCGAGACACTCGACAACTACGACGAGATCGCCCATCAAAACGTCTCGGCCGCACTCATTTGCACCGGCACCGTCAAGCTGACCCCCGATGCGCCCCAGCCTTTCGAGCTTTCTGCCACCTCCATCGAGGTCGAGGGCACGAGCGCCCCGGATTACCCGCTGCAGAAGAAGCGCGCAACCGTCGAGTTCCTGCGCACCCAGCAGCACCTGCGCCCGCGCACCAACCTGTTCCGCGCCGTGTTCCGCATCCGCTCTGTCGCGGCTGCCGCCATCCACCGCTTCTTCCAGGAGCAGGGCTTTGTCTACGTCAACACCCCCATCATCACCACGAGTGACTGCGAGGGCGCCGGCGAGATGTTCCGCGTGACCACGCTCGACCCCAAAAATCCGCCCCTCACCGAGTCCGGCGAGGTCGACTGGAGCCAGGACTTCTTTGGCAAGCATGCAAGCCTCACCGTGTCCGGCCAGCTCAATGCCGAGAACTTTGCCATGGCCTTTGGCGACGTATACACCTTTGGTCCCACCTTCCGTGCCGAGAAATCCAACACCACGCGCCACGCCGCCGAGTTTTGGATGATCGAGCCCGAGATGGCCTTTGCCGACCTTAACGACTACATGGATAACGCCGAGGCCATGCTCAAGTATGTCCTCAAGGACGTCATGGCAACCTGCCCCGACGAGCTCAATATGCTCAACAAGTTTGTGGACAAGGGTCTGCTCGAGCGCCTGGACCATGTCGCCAACTCCGACTTTGCCCGCGTTACCTACACCGAGGCCGTCGAGATTCTGGAGCAGGCAGTCGCTGCTGGCCACCAGTTTGATTACCCCGTCAGCTGGGGCATCGACCTGCAGACCGAGCACGAGCGCTTCCTGACTGAAGAGCACTTTAAGCGACCGACTTTTGTGACCGACTACCCGGCTGAGATCAAGGCGTTCTACATGCGCATGAACGAGGACGGCAAGACCGTCGCCGCCGCCGACTGCCTGGTTCCCGGTATCGGCGAGATTATCGGCGGCTCCCAGCGCGAGGAGCGCCTGGATCTGCTCGAGGCCCGCATCAAGGACCTGGGCATGAATCCCGAGCAGTACAAGTACTACCTTGACCTGCGCCGCTACGGTTCCTGCAAGCACGCCGGCTACGGTCTGGGCTTCGAGCGCTTGGTCATGTATCTGACCGGCGTGGGCAACATCCGCGACGTCCTGCCGCACCCGCGCACCGTGGGCAACGCCGACTTCTAATCGTCGGACGCTAGCTCGCGTCGCCACACGCCAACGCTCATCGCATAAGCGTCTCTCGACATCGGTCGAGAGACGCTTTTTTCAACAGCATCCGTCAAGATTTCGGCAAGTTTTTGGTCAGTTGAGCAGGGCTGTTGAAAACTCGACCCGCCGTTTGCCGACAACTACCGACCGCCCAGAGCGCCCTGCGCCCCTGAAAAAGCCCCACGTCCTAGGCTCCATACCGTCGCCACCCAAAACGGAAAGGACGTGGGCACTATGACCGAAGCCGCTGTTGAAACCTACGACACCACGACTAGAGGCGCCGCCTCGATGGCAGCCTATCGCGCCGTTCGCATCCTGCAACTATTAAGCGAAAACACCGGCGAGGACAAGGCCATGCTTTCCGATGAGTTGATCCGGCGCCTCGCCCATCCCGACGACCCCGCCCGCATGCCCATCTCGGCGGCGCGGCGCAGCATCTACACCGCCATCTCCGCGCTTCGCCATGCCGGATACGAAATTGAGTACAAACGCGGCGTGGGCTACAAACTTCTTACCCGCCCGCTCACCGATGAAGAGATCATCCGGCTCCACGGTATGGTCATGCGCAACCGCTCCACGCCTATCGCTATCCGCAAGAGCATGGCGCAGCACTTAGTTGCCATGGCGAGCGCCGACGTTCGCGGCTACCTCGATACACCCGAACCCGCTCCAAGCGCAGGCAGCAAGGCTACCAAGACAACACGCACGCCCATCAAGCGCATCGACACGTGCGAGCTCGTCGAGCAGGCCATCGACCACGGAGCCACGGTGAGTTTTGATATTTCGAGCGTCACGACACGCGGCGAAACCGAAGCAGCACGGATGACACTCCGTCCCTTTGCCATCAAGCAACGAGACGGCATCTCTTATTTGCTGGGAACGGTCTATGACGCCCGAGGCGCCGATGACACGTTGCGTACCGTAGAGATTGGCCGAATGAGAAACGTCACCACACGTCTCCTCGACGGCAAGAAGCTCTTCGCCGCCCTAGACGAGGACGACGCCTCCTCCGCCGCATAAGACCCTCCGCCGCCCATTCGACTACCCGTACCGCCCATCCGATTCTGTATTAAAAAACCCGCCAGGCTGTTGTAAAAATGGACATCAGCGCTACTATAGTTCCACTTGCACTTTGTCCCAGTGCAGTGTTTCCAGCCATTTTTATACTGGGGGTAATGATATGAAGGACATCACCATCAGCCGCAGGAGCCTTCTGGTCTCCGCCGGCCTGCTCGCGCTCGCCCCGCTCGCCGGATGCGGCGGCAACTCTGGTTCCGGCTCTGCTGCCGCCGGTTCCGACTACACCATCGGCGTTCTGCAGCTCACCGAGCACTCCGCGCTCGATGCCGCCAACGACGGCTTTGTCAAGGCCATCAAGGAGAGCGGCCTTAAGGTCAAGATCGACCAGAAGAACGCCCAGAACGACCAGTCCACGTGTAAGTCCATTGCCGACAAGTTTGTGGGCGACAACGTCAACCTGATTTATGCCATCGCCACGCCCGCCGCGCAGGCTGCCGCCGGCGCCACGGCCGATATCCCCATCGTGGGCTGCGCCATCACCGACTACGCCGCCTCCGGCCTGGTCCAGGACAACGACAAGCCCGGCACCAACGTCACGGGCGCTTCCGACCTCACCCCGGTCGCCGAGCAGCTCGAGATGATGCAGAAGGTCCTGCCCGACGTAAAGAAGGTCGGCCTGCTCTACTGCACCGCCGAGTCCAACTCCGACGTCCAGATCAAGGCCGCCAAGAAGGAGCTCGACAAGCTTGGGCTCGAGTACACCGATTTCACCGTCTCGAGCTCCAACGAGATTCAGTCCGTCGTCGAGTCTGCCGTGGGCAAGGTCGACGCGCTATACTCCCCCACCGACAACACCATCGCCGCGGGTGCCTCGCAGGTCGGCCAGATCTGCAAGGAGAACAAGCTTCCCTTCGTGACTGGCGAGGAGGGTATGTGCATGGCCGGCGGCCTGTTCACCCTCTCCATCAATTACGAGGACCTGGGCTACGCCGCGGGCGAGATGGCCGTTAAGATCCTGAAGGGCGAGGCCAAGCCCGAAGACATGCCGATCAAGCACCTCTCGAGCAAGGACCTGGTCGTCGTCAAGAACGACGAAATGGCCGAGGCGCTGGGCATCGACCTTTCCACTCTGGACGCGTAATGCCATACGCGGCATGCGTCTAGAGCCCGTGCTCGCGCTTTAGCCGCGTTATTCAATATCTGAGCCACAGGGGCGGGCGCTGTAGACCGGCGTCCGCCCTGCTTGTTTCAGGTAAAACAAAACGTCTGTCCGCAGCTCTTCTATGCATTGTTACCGCTATTATGGTGAATCACGTGTCCACCCTATCCTAGGAGGTATGAAGCATGCTCATTGCATTGCAGGGCGCCGTTTCGCAGGGCGTCCTCTGGGGCATTATGGTGCTTGGCGTGTTTATCACGTTCCGCCTGCTCGACATTCCCGAAATGACCTGCGACGGCAGCTTTGCCCTCGGCGGCTGCGTCTGCGCTGTGCTCATCGTCAATAACAACGTCGACCCGCTGCTCGCCGTGCTGGCCGGCATGTGCGCCGGCGCCATCGCGGGCGCCGTCACGGGCATTCTGACCACCGTCTTTGAGATTCCCGCGATCCTCGCCGGAATCCTCACCCAGATCAGTCTGTGGTCCATCAACCTGCGCATCATGGGCAAATCCAATACGCCCATTCTTGCCAAGGGCACCGTGTTCTCGGCCGTCAGCAACATGACGGGCCTGCCGCAGTCCACCGTCGCCATCATCTTGGGCATCCTGCTCGCCGTGGCTATCGTTGCCATCCTGTATTGGTTCTTTGGCACCGAGATCGGCTCGGCACTGCGCGCCACCGGCAACAACGAGTACATGATCCGCGCCCTGGGCGTCAACACCAACTCCACCAAGATGATCGCCCTCGTGCTCTCCAACGCCCTCATCGGCCTTTCGGGCGCACTCATCTGCCAGAGCCAGAAGTATGCCGACATTGGCATGGGCACCGGTGCCATCGTTATCGGTCTTGCCGCCATTGTTATCGGCGAGGTGCTCGGCCGCCTGTTGCCCGGCGGTCTCACGCAGTTTAGCGTCCGTCTTGCCTCCGCCGTCTTTGGCTCCGTGGTGTACTTCCTTATCCGCGCCATCGTGCTGCAGTTGGGCATGGACGCCAACGACATGAAGCTGCTCTCCGCCGTGATCGTCGCCGTGGCCCTGTGCGTGCCCGTGGTTTGGGAGCGCTATAAGCTCCGCAGCTCCTACACGAAGGGAGATGAGGCAGATGCTTAAGCTCTCGCACGTCAAAAAGACCTTTAACAAGGGCACCGTCACCGAGAAGCGCGCTCTTACCGGTGTCGACCTCACCCTTAACGACGGCGACTTTGTAACCGTGATCGGCGGCAACGGCGCCGGCAAGTCCACGCTGCTCAACATGATCGCCGGCGTGTATCCGCTCGATTCGGGCGTTATCGAGCTTGACGGCACCGATATCTCGCGCCTGAGCGAGTCGCAGCGTGCCAAGTACCTGGGCCGCGTGTTCCAGGACCCCATGCGCGGCACCGCAGCCGACATGCAGATCGCCGAGAACCTGGCCCTCGCCAAGCGTCGCG
>CAJMOM010000126.1:0-4859 GCA_905215005.1 uncultured bacterium
GTGTGGCCCGTCAGAGCGGCGGCTGCCATAATGCCGGCGACGACGCAGGTGGAGCTGGAGCCCAAGCCGCGGGCGACGGGCACGTCAGTCTGAATGCCAATGGCGACGGGAAAAGCCGGCTCGCCCCATGCGGCAAGCGCATCGACAAAGCTCACATAGACCAGGTTGTTCTCGTTTTGGAACTCCTCGGGGCAGCCCGTGATGGTGAGTTTGTCGGCGCGCTCGAAGGTAAAGTGCGAGTAGAGGCTGACGGCCATGCCGAGGGTATCGTAGCCGATGCCTAGGTTGGCGCTGGTTGCTGGGACGGTGATTTTGATCATGTGGGTCCTCCTGGGCGGGTCTGGCCGTTTAGTCCGCTGCTCGGGCAGTCCTGGCTCGCTCGGAAAGCACATTAAGTGCTTTCCGGCTCGTGCGGAACTCGCGACGAACTAAACGGCCAGACCCGCTCGCATGCTCGTCACCATCCCGAAAGCTAAATAAAAAGAAGGTGCGCCGGCTTTCGCCGGCGCTTAATAAGGGATCTAGTTGGTGCTCATTCGTTTTGCTGCAGACTCGACGTAGCTGGCCATCTCATCGACGTCGCAGACGTCTTCGAAGCGGACGGGCTTGGACTCGAGTTCGGCGAGCTGGGTCGGGGCGACCGTGTTGGTGGCCTGCTCGAGCACGCACATGGCCCCAAAGTCGTCCTCGGGAACGTCGAGGCCCAGGGCGTCGCAGCAGGCGCGTGGGAACTTGTAGGGGCTTGCGGTCGAAAGCAGCACGCGGACCTTGGCGCCCTCGGCGGGAGCGACCTTTTCGAAGACGTGATAGCCGCAAGCGGTGTGCGGGTCGATCACGTAGCCGTTCGCGTCCCAGCAGCTCTTGATGGCGGCGCGGACCTCGTCCTCGCTGGCCCAACCGCAGCCAAAGACGCTCTGAATCTTTGCCAGCAGGTCGGCGGGAACCTCGTAGCGACCAGTCTGTGCCAGCTGCTCCATAAGGCCGGCAACGAGCTCACAGTCGCCATCGGACAGGAAGTACAGCATGCGCTCCAGGTTAGAGCTGATGAGGATGTCCATCGACGGCGAGATGGTCGTGAAGAACGGGCGGTTGCGGTCGTAGACGCCGGTGGTCAGGAAGTCAGCCAGCACGTTGTTCTTGTCGCTCGCGACGATGAGCTTGGCGACGGGCAGACCCATGCGCTTGGCATAGTAGCCGGCCAGGATATCGCCAAAGTTGCCGGTCGGTACGCAGAACTCCACGGCGTCGCCTGCCTCGATGGCGCCGGCGCGCAGCAGCTGCGCATAGGCGGCAAAGTAGTAGACAACCTGCGGCACCAGGCGGCCGACGTTGATGGAGTTGGCGCTCGAAAGCACCGTGCCGGCGGCCTCCAGACGCTCGGCCAGCTCCTTATCGGCAAAGATACGCTTGACGGCACTCTGGGCATCGTCGAAGTTGCCGCGGATGCCGCAGACGGCGACGTTATCGCCCTCCTGAGTGGACATCTGCAGATTTTGCACGCGGCTGACTTTGCCCTCGGGATAAAAGACGGTGATGCCCGTGCCCGGTGCGTCGGCAAAGCCGGCGAGTGCCGCCTTGCCCGTGTCGCCCGACGTGGCGGTGACGATCATAATGCGCTCGGCGCCGCCGTCCTTGGCGGAAGTGCGGGCCATCAGACGGGGGAGCATCTGCAGGGCGACGTCCTTGAAGGCGCTTGTGGGACCGCCAAAGAGCTCCATCACATAGGTTTGAGGAGCGTCGGTGCCCGGCGCTGCGTCGAGTTTGACGAGTGGCGTGACCTCATCACTTGCAAACGTACCGCGGTAAGCCTCATTCACACACGCCGAAATTTCTTCGTCCGTGTAATCGTTCAGTAACATTCCCAACACATTTTGAGCGATTTCAAAGTACGATTTATCTGCAAGCGAGCTGATATCGACCTGCTGGGTGCCAAGCTCGTCCGAGACAAACAAACCCCCGTCGGGAGCTATGCCGGTGCGGATTGCCACCTTACTTGAGCATGATAAAGTGCGTCCTCGTGTACTATGATAAGTTCCCATATAACAGTGCTCCTCGGATACCTTGGTCCCAATCGGTGAACCCATGGTATCAGAGCGCGCAAAACAGGTTTGCAGAGGCTTTTAGAAAGGTAACCTCCACGCCATGATAAAAATTGCCAAGTTTGGCGGCTCGTCGGTCGCCGACGCCGAACACTTCAAGAAGATCAAGGCCATCGTCGATGCCGACCCTGCCCGCCGTTTTGTGGTGGTTTCTGCCTGCGGTCGCCGCTTTAAGGGCGACACCAAGGTGACCGACCTGCTCTACCTGGTTAACGCACACGTTAAGTATCACGTGTCGTGCGAGGAGCTGCTCGAGGACATTGGCCAGCGCTATTTTGATATCGCTGACGAGCTGGAGCTCACCTATCCCATCCGCGAGGAGTTCGCGGCCTTTGCCGAGCGCGCCCGCTCGGGCGGCTACTCCACCGAGGAGCTTGTGAGCCGTGGCGAGTACTTTACCGCTCGCCTGATGGCCGAGTACCTGGGCCTGCCGTTCCTGGACGCCGCGACGGTTGTGGCGTTCCATCACGACGGTACGCTCAGCATGAATCGCACCTCCGAACTGGTACAGGAGTACGGTCAGCAGGGCGGCTTTGTTATGCCCGGTTTCTACGGCGCGACGCGAGAGGGCCAGATCAAACTGCTCGATCGTGGCGGCGGCGATATTTCCGGCTCGATTCTGGCCAAGTGCCTGGGCGCCGACCTGTACGAGAACTGGACCGACGTCTCGGGTTTCTATTCTGCCGATCCTCGCATTGTGCCCGAGGCTCAGCCCATTGCGCGCGTTACCTACGAGGAGCTGCGCGAGCTTTCGTACATGGGCGCAAGCGTCCTGCACGAGGAAGCCGTGTTCCCCGTGCGTGAGGCGGGTATTCCGCTGGTCATCAAGAACACCAATGCGCCGCAGGACCCTGGCACCATCATTAGTGAGACGGCTGACGAGGGCGAGGCAGAGCCCATCATTACCGGCGTGACCGGCAAACGCGGCTTTGTCGCCATCAACGTGGCCCGCGACCGCACCAAGCCCCGCGTTGGCTTTATGCGCCGCGCGCTTTCGGTCTTCGAGCGCTATGACGTTTCCGTCGAGCACATGCCCACCGGTGTCGACCGCTTTGGCGCCGTGGTGCAGGAGCAGGATGTGCACGACTCGCTGTACTCGCTCGTGGGCGACATTCAGCAGGAGGTCGAGCCGCTCGAGATCGAGGTTGTCGAGGGTTTGGCACTCATCGCGACCGTCGGCCGTAACCTGCGCGGCCGCGCGGGTATCTCGGGCCATCTGTTTGGCATGCTTGGCCAGGCCGGCGTGAGCGTGCGTATGATTTCGCAGAGCTGCGACGAGATCAACATCATTATTGGTGTCGAGGAGAAAGACTTCGACCTGGCGATTCAGACCATTTACCGTGCCTTCTCCGATGAGAACGGCATTGTGAAGGTCTCCGACCTGGAGGCTCCTGCGCCGGTCGATCCCGCTCTGGCCGCGCTCAAAAAGTAGCGACTGCTTGGTAGATTTTTGGGTCAGGTTTCAAAAATCTACGGCGGGGCGTTTCGTTTCGGTTTCGTTTCGACGGGGCGGGTTTTATATCCGCCCCGTTCTTGTATACACTGGCAACAATAATCGGCCTGCTCGGCGTGCGGGCAAAAGCCAAAACCTTTAAAGGGGGAAGCATGAAACAGTACACGGTTGCTATTTTGGGCGCGACGGGAGCCGTGGGCACCCAGATGCTCGAGTGCCTCAACGAGCAGGAGTTCCCGGTCGGCAAGCTCAAGCTGTTGGCAAGCGCACGCTCCGCGGGCAAGACCGTTGAGTTCCGCGGCGAGCAAATCGTGATCGAAGAGGCTTGCCCCGAGGCTTTTGAGGGCTGCGACATTGTGCTTGGAGCCGCCGGCGACGATATCGCGAAGGAGCTGCTGCCCGAGGCCGTCAAACGCGGCGCCGTCGTGGTCGACAACAGCCATGCCTTCCGTATGGATCCCGAGGTACCGCTGGTCGTGCCCGAAATCAATGCCGACGATATCAAGTGGCATCGCGGCCTTATCGCCAACCCCAACTGTGCGACCATTATCGGCCTGGTTCCCACCTGGCCGCTGCACCAGCTTGCCGGCGTAAAGCGCATGATTGTTTCGACGTATCAGGCAGCTTCGGGCGCCGGTGCCCCCGGTATGGCCGAGCTCGAGGCTCAGCTGGCCGCCCTGGGCCGCGGCGAGGAGATTCCCGAGCCGCGCGCGTTTGCCGCCCAGCTGGCGAGCAACCTGATTCCGCAGATTGGCGGCGTCAAGGAGGAGGGTTTTACCTCCGAGGAGATGAAGCTGCAAAACGAGGGCCGCAAGATCATGCACCTGCCCGAGCTGCGCGTGAACTGCACCTGCGTGCGCGTGCCAGTGCTGCGTTCGCACTCCGAGAGCATTACGCTCGAGTTTGAGCGCGACATCACGGTGGAAGAGGCCCGTGCTGCGCTGGCTGCCGCTCCGGGCGTGAAGCTGGTTGACGACATGGGCGCCGAGGATGCGCACGATCGCTTCCCCATGCCGATGGATACGTCCGATCAGGACCTGATTTGGGTCGGCCGCGTGCGCCGCGACATCTCGAACCCCGAGGCCGCGCGTGGCATCACCTTCTGGTGCTGCGGCGACCAAATCCGTAAGGGCGCGGCAACTAACGCCGTCCAGATTGCTAAGCTGCTCTGCGAGTAGTGTGACCTGTCCGGCGGGGGCCGGGCTAGTTTTCAGAACGTCCTCGACCATGTGTGGCGCCTTGTCCTGCTCCTTCGGAGCCGCGGATAAGGGGGTTTCCTGGTCTGCGGAATGTTCTGAAAACTAAGT
>CAJMOM010000127.1:0-4837 GCA_905215005.1 uncultured bacterium
ATGGGCTCGGCAAAGCCGAGCCACCAAATTTGTATCAGCTCCCAGAACATGTTTGAGAACTGTGCCTGAAGTATGTGCCCCTAGGGCAGGAATGAGGTCGCTTTCCAACGCATTCCGCAGGGGGCGGCATTATTTTGTAGCGCGAAGCGCGGAGCAAAATAATGCCGCATGCCCGAGGACGCGTTGGAAAGCGACCTCATTCCGGCCCGAACAGGTCCGTCTACCTGCGCATTTACAAATTCGTAAACTTTTTTGAAAAAAGTGCTTGCACAGTTCTCGAATCATAGGTTATTATCTTCCTCGTTGAACGCGCGGGTCTAACAAAACGAACTGCGAATCAACAACATAGCATGTCGGAGTGGCGGAATTGGCAGACGCGCTAGCTTGAGGTGCTAGTGACCGCTTTTTGGTCATGCGGGTTCAAGTCCCGCCTCCGACACCATCGCATTTGAGAAGCCTCTTCGGAGGCTTTTTTGTTACCGATAGACGGTGGGGTCCACGATGGAAACGCTTGAACGCAACGAGTGGGCAGACGTTGCCCAACTAGTCGAGATCACGAGCGATGCTGTCATCATCTGTGAGTTCGACGGAACCATTCTGCATGTGAATAATCGCTTACTTGGTTTGATGTGCGAGGAACGCGCCGACGTCATCGGTGGAGATGTTAAAGACGTCCTGTACTCATCCGCTTTTGAACGTGCGACGGAACATCGTCTGCCATTTGAAACTGATGGCTCCGAGAACGAACTGATGCTCAAGCTGAGTGACGGCTCCTTTATCCCCGTCTTGGTTCGTGCGGGCTCCGTAACGCCTCCACGCATCTTTGGGCGCCGCGCGCCACGTGTCTTGGTGGCGCTCCATAGCATCGAAGAACAGTATTCGCACGACCGACAGCTAAAGCGTGCTCTTTCGGAGCTTAGAGTGGCGAACAAGCGCCTCTCTGGCACGCTCTCGGTCATTATGAGCACTGTGGGCTCCGATGAGTTACCCAGCCTGCTTGATACCGTTTTGAACCAGCTTGTAGGAACACTCGATGCTTCGGGTGTCGCTATCTATTTTTCTGAGAGCGGCGGTTTTAAGCTTCGTGGTGTTTCCAAGGAGCTGTACGACAGCTACCTGCCTGAGTTTTTGCCGTATGGCGCTGGCATTCCGACGTATGTTCTTCGTGAGTCGCGTGCCTGTCGCTTGTCGATTCAACAGGACCTTGAGGGCGATAGGGCCGCCTCCGGTATGTTCATGGACCTGGACAATCGTTCTAAGCACCTATTGCGCGTGCAGGATATGCCTCCGTATCGCAGTGAGATCTGTCTTCCCGTTTTTTACGGTACGCAGATCCTTGGCGTGCTGGAAGTTGGTTGGAAACGCCCTCAGGCACCGCTCGCCTATGACGTTAATGTGCTCGAGGTCATTTGCGATTACCTATCTATCCAGCTGGTCGGCATGGCATCGAGTCTTCGCTCCCGTCGCACGGCCGAGCTTGGCCGCTCGCTCAATGTCTTGCGTGATGAGTTGTTTACCTTTCTAGACGATTCCGCCGCGGCTACCCAGGCGGTATCGTCCGAGATCTGCAATATGCTTAACTGCCATTTTTGCCCTGTTGAGTATGACGCCAGTCTGGATTCCTACGTCATAGATTTTGAAGGCGGCAGTCGCGTTGCTTTGCCGGACGATCCCGAGAGGCTTTTCTTTTCCACGACGGCGCCAGCGGCACGTCTGGGGGCTGGCCCTGATGGCTTTGAGGCATCTGTTTTGGGAGGTACGAGTGCCGAGGACCTTAAACACGTCCGTATAACTCGCGTTGATGAATCGATGCCTATGGGAGGCTGGCTTAGGGCGCATGGTCTGCCTTGTCAAGGTCTCTACGTCGACACCGGCATCGAGGCGGGGCGCCCGCGCTCTGAGGGTGATGGCAAGCACAGTAACGACGCGATTGTTCCTGCTTCTGTTGCGAAGAGCCCGACGACGCGCGCGCTGCTGCTTCGTGATGGTAGCCAAGAGCCGATTGATGATCTTGAATATGACTACTTGGTGCACTTGGCGCATGACTTTGAACTGATCTATGAGGGAGAGTCTCAAAAGCGCGAGGAGCGCCATATCGCTCAGACCCTTCAGATCGGCATGAGAAATTCCCTGGGGGATGTTCCGGGTATCGCAACCGATTCGGTGTACCTGTCAGCCACGAACTCGGCGTTGGTCGGCGGCGATTTCTATACGCTCATCCGTCTTCCCGACGACTGCGCCGTCATGATTCTGGGTGATGTGTCTGGCAAAGGCATTGAGGCCGCATCGATGTCCGCGCTCGTCAAGACGGCCCTGACGGCATATGCGTGGGAGGGCGCTGGACCGGCCCGCATGGCACGCTCTCTTAACAGTATGCTCATGGGCTTTTCGAGGGTCGAGACGTTCGTGACGGCCTTTATCGCCAAGATTGACCTTAAAGCCGGACGCGCAACGTATTGTTCGGCGGGCCATCCTCCGACCATGGTCATTAGGCCAGAGTCGATGCCGCTGGGTGGCGGCGAGGCCCGTGGGGGAGAGGTCGAGCTGCTTGGATGCCAATCGGGCGTAATCGGTGCCTTTGAGAGCATGGTGTACGAGACAGGCGTGTTTACGTTCGCTCCTGGCGACATGCTCTTCATGTATACGGACGGAACGATTGAGGCCCGCGACCACACCGGAGCGTTCTTTGGTGAGCAGCGCCTTCGTGACCTTCTGCTCTCTGTCTCGGGTGAGGGCGTATCGGGAATCTGCGGCAAGGTCTTGGGCGAGCTTGACCGATTTACCGAATCGGCGCTGGACGATGACATTGCATTGGTGTCCCTTGAGTTTTTACGGGGTCGTTCATAGACGACGCTGGGCGGGCTGAATCCGTACGGTTGGGGAAACGAATGCATCGAGTGGGCTTTTTTGGGGAACCATGGTCGTATGAATGAGTGGAATGACATAGCGGTTTTGACGCCACCAGGCGATATCGACATCGCCACGGTGCCTGCGCTGCGTCGGCGGTTGGATGCTTTGATTGGCCGCGGCGTGCGTCGTGTTGTCATCAACTGTCAGGCTGTTAGCTTTATCGATTCGACGGGCTTGGCATTCCTGCTTACGCGCGCTCGTGAGCTCATGAGGCGAGAAGGCCTGCTTTCGCTCGTCAATGCATCGGGTGAAGTTGTTCGCTTTTTGGAGATTGCTCGTCTTGTCGATATCCTTCATGTCGCGGGGCCGGCACGGGAGTCTATTCCCGCCATTCCGGTGGGGGAGCTGCCTCGCTGGAGTAAGAGCGTCGAGGTCCGTCAGGGTATCGAGAATCTTCCATACTACCGACATCGCATCGCCGAACTCCTTGAATCGCTTCCGTTGCGCCGTGACGAGCGCTACGATGTCGCATTGGCGTCGGGGGAGGCGCTGGGTAATGCCTATGACCATGCGGGCGGTATCGGGTGCGTCCTGACGGTTCAGGCCTATGGCGATCGCGTTGTGGTTGAGGTGCTTGATCGAGGTGCCGGCTATTCTATCGATGAAATGAGCGAACCGGTCGCATCTGAGGAGCGCGGCCGTGGTATCAAGCTTATGCGTATGCTCGTCGATAACGTGGAGGTTGCTCGTCGTACGGACGGCGCTGGCACGCGCGTGCAGATGGTGAAGCTGTTTAGCGGAGCGCTGGAATCGTGTGCCTAGCAAATCGCTTTAGCGCGTCTGGCTACCAAGAACATGCGGCAGACAAGTTTTTTGAAAAAAGTACTTGCGTCTTTTGGACAACTCGCGTAAATTAATAACCCGCAAGCGGACATGGCTCAGTTGGTAGAGCACAACCTTGCCAAGGTTGGGGTCGCGGGTTCGAGCCCCGTTGTCCGCTCCATTGCATTTCCGGACCGTTTAGGCGGTCCTTTTTCGGCGAAGTGGCCAAGTGGTAAGGCAGAGGCCTGCAAAGCCTTCACCCCCAGTTCGAATCTGGGCGTCGCCTCCAACCTGGAACTTATATGCGGACATGGCTCAGCTGGTAGAGCATCACCTTGCCAAGGTGAGGGTCGCGGGTTCGAATCCCGTTGTCCGCTCCATGATTTCACGAGTCGAGAGCCTGCGGGCTCTCGATTTTCTGTATGAGGGCTTTTGTCAAGCAGCGTGCCTGCAGAGCGCAGTGCCAGCGTGGCTTTTTATCCCGAACGATAGGTGCTACGACATTTTGCCCCCTTTGGCTACAACCAGCCTGACAGAACTCAGTGTCCAGCTGCGGGTTTTTGCCCGATTTCGAATTGCAACCTGTAGCCCAAGGGGCTGTTTTGTCTAAAGCGGGAAAAGGAACTGGCAAAAGAGAGCCTCAGGCTGCGGGTGGCTTGTTCGATGGTACGACCACGCGGAGAGATCGTCCATCCTCAATTGTTGATCGCGTGCACAAAATGAGCGTCACCCTATGGTAGTATGGCGATACGGAAAAGATTCGGCCGTGAGAGGCGGTTGCCCATGGAGACGAGCAAGGTAAAATGCCGCGAGTGCAAGGCTCGCGCCACCCAATACGAGGGGGCGTTGCCGACCCGGGGCGTTGCGAAGGTCCTCGTGGCCGGGTTCGCCATCTACATTCTCGGTCTGTGGGTGCTCGTGGCTCTGGCGGGTTTCACGACCGGCGATGCTGCCGAGGTGGGCATGATGGATATGCTCATCGTGCTGGCCGTCGTCGTCACCCTTGCCACGGCCGGGGTGGTGTGGTGGATGTTCCGCCCGAAGGCCGGCAAGGTCGTTATCTGCGAGAAGTGCGGCGCCCGCTATGCGGTGGTGCAGCCTCCCAAGTACACCAACGGTTGGAACTACGACAAGATTGCCCCGGCATCGGGCCGCGAGCTTCCCG
>CAJMOM010000128.1:0-4836 GCA_905215005.1 uncultured bacterium
CACGCAAAGGAAAGCACTTAATGTGCTTTCCGTCTTGCGCAGGACTGTAGAGCAGGAAAGTTCATATGCGCCGCCCGGCTCCCGCGGCTCTCAGGGGCATCTCTCATGCAAAAACTGTCGTGGGGTAAAGTCCGAGGTCAATGGCGTTTTATACCGAGAAATTCAAAAAAGTTGAAAATTCATTACAAATTTGCGTTGACTTTAGGTAACTAAAGTTTCATACTCCTTTTCAACCACTGGGGGATGTGAACACGCACGGATCGTTCGCATCATGATTGAAGAGGATTTCTTAGACATGTTCACGCATCAGCTAAACATTATCAGCGTAGAAATTATCTGATGCGGGTTAGCACATACAGCTAGCCCGTACGATAACGGGCGGCTGATGAAGATGAGGGCCGTCGAGCGCAACCGACGGTCCTCATTTTTTATGTCTAGGAAGTTCTTTTTAGAGGAGGAAATGTAATGAACGGAGTTTTGCTCATGGTTGTGGCCGCGGCGGTGCTCGCCTGCGGCTATCTGGGCTATGGCCGATGGCTGGCCAACAAGTGGGGCGTTGACAAAGAGGCCCTCACGCCGGCCAAGCGCATGAAGGACGGCAACAGCTTCTCGCCCGTCTCCGCCTTTACCGCGTTCTCGCACCAGTTCAGCTCGATCTGCGGTGCTGGCCCTGTCACGGGTACGATCGTCGCCATGGCCTTTGGCTGGCTGCCCGTCGTGCTCTGGGTCCTCGTCGGCGGCATCTTCTTTGGCGCCGTCCACGACTTTGGCGCCCTGTACGCCTCGATGAAGAACAACGGCAAGTCGCTCGCTCAGCTCATCGAGAAGTACATCGGCAAGACCGGCCGTCGCCTGTTCCTGCTGTTCTGCTGGCTGTTCTGCATCATCGTCATCGCCGCCTTCACCGACATGGTCTGCAAGACGTTCATGTTCACCCCGGCCGTTGACGCTTCTGGTGCTGCTACCGGTGCCATCGACTTCACCAAGTCCTATGCCGCCGGCTGCGCTGGTACCATCTCCATCCTGTTCACCTTCGTCGCTATCGCCTTTGGTTGGGCCCAGAAGAAGTTCAACCTCACCGGCGCTGCCGAGTTCGCCACCGGCGTGGTCCTCATGGTTCTCATGTTCGCCGTCGGTATGCAGTTCCCGGTCTACCTGGATAAGTTCCAGTGGTTCGCCGTCGTCATGGTCTACCTGGTCTTCGCTGGCGCTATGCCCATCCAGATGCTCAAGACCCCGCGTGACTACCTCACTTCCATCATGATGATCGTCATGATCGTCTGCGCTGTCCTCGGCATCGTCGTCCTGGGCGTCAACGGTCAGGCCACTATCACTGCTCCGGTCTTCACCGGCTTCTCCACTGCCTCCGGCATGATGTTCCCGGTCCTGTTCGTCTCCGTCGCTTGCGGTGCTCTCTCCGGTTTCCACAGCCTCGTTTCTTCCGGCACCTCTTCTAAGCAGGTCGAGAAGGAGCAGGACGCCGTCAAGGTCGGTTACGGCGCCATGATCGTCGAGTCCTTCGTCGGCATCCTTGCCATCATCGTTGCCGGCATCATGTTCTCCGACATGAACACCGCCGGTACCGGCGCCCTCAACGCCGGTGTCGCTTCCACCCCGTTCCAGATCTTCGCCGCTGGCATCTCCCGCGGTATGCAGGCCTTCGGTGTTGACGGCACGCTCGCTACCGTCTTTATGACCATGAACGTCTCCGCTCTGGCCCTGACCTCGCTCGACGCCGTCGCCCGCATCGCCCGCACTTCGTTCTCCGAGTTCTTTGCCCAGACCAACGATGCCCTGGCCATCGAGTCCAAGGCCGGCTACATGAAGGTCCTCGGCAACCCCTGGTTCGCCACGGTCGTTACCCTGCTTCCCGGTCTCGCCCTCGCTTTTGGTGGCTATGCCAACATCTGGCCGCTCTTTGGTGCTTCCAACCAGCTGCTCGGCGGCATGACCATGATCACCCTCGCCGTGTTCTGCAAGTGTACCGGCCGCAAGGGCTGGATGCTCTACGTGCCCGTCGTCTTCCTGCTCTGCTGCACCTTCACCTCGCTGGTCCAGAGCGCCATGGGCTGCATGGCCGCTGTCCAGGCTTACGGCTTCTTCGGCACCATCCCGGCTACCGCCACCACGGCCGCCGTCTCCGTCGCCGCCACCAAGGGCCTGCAGCTTGTCTTCGCCGTCCTGCTGATGGTCCTGGGCCTCATCGTCGCCGTCAACTGCCTCAAGGAGCTCTTCGGCAAGGAGGCCGGTTCCATGCCCGACGAGGAGCCCGAGTGGTCCGAGATGGGCAAGGCCGAGTACGGCCGCGTCGCTGCCGCTGAGGCTCCTGCCGACGCCGAGGCCGCCAAGGCTTAGTCGACCTGACGAGTTGAACGTCACATCTATATGACTCGGAAAGACCGGGTCCGCGACTTCGCGGGCTCGGTCCTTTTTTCATGCAAAAGCTGGTGACGCTCGAGTGTTCTCGCAGATGTTTTGCGTGGATAAGGGCGTGCGTTGTACCATATAGACGTATATGTGTACATATGAAAGGGGCCCCGTGGCCAAGACGGTATATTCCGATAACCAAAATAATGTCGATGCCCTGGCTGAACGTCTGAGCAGCCAGACGTCGCTTTCTGCCGAGCGTGCCAAGCTGGTTGCCTACGACCTGCTCTGCCGCAAGGCGCTCAAGATTAAGTCGAGTGCGCTGGCGCAGATTTTCCGCTCCGTCGATAAGGAATGTGACACCAAGGCGATGCGCGATGAGCTTATCGCGGCAAATATCGTGACAAAGATCGAGGGTAGCGGCATTAACGGGCGCCCGGCGTTCTATACCATCAATGCCGAGATCCGCGATGCCCAGGAGCAGCCTGCCGAGTCCGTCGAGGATTTTGTCGTCGAGGATTCCGCTGACGTGCCTGCTGTGGAAGAAACTGCTCCGCGTGAGCATGTCGATACCGATGAGTTGCTCGATGAGAACGTCGTGCGTGCCTTTACGGCCAAGGCAGGACGCGGCGGTTTTGGCGGAGGTGGCAAGCGCGATGCGCAGCGCCGCGCCCAGCAGGAGCGCTTCCGTCGCGCCGTTGCTCAAAAGGGTGAGACGGATGCTGAGGCCGTCGAGGAAAAGTCCGTCGGGATGCAGGAGCCGACTCGCACTCAAGAGCATGCTGAGATCCAGGAGCCCAAGCGTCGCCGCGGTGCCCACTTTAAGGCCGAGCAGCGAGGTATTGCATGCGAGGTCCAGGATTCCGTCGAGGCTGCTGACGCGTCCGATGAACCGGTCAAGAAGGCTCCGGGTTCATGCCGTCCCGGACGTGGTTTTGCGGGGCGCGCGTATCCCGTAAGGCATCAGGAGAAGAGCGAGCCGGCTTCGACCGCTCAGAACGAGAAGGCCGAGAAGGCCGTTGAGCCGGCGGCTCGCGAACAGAAGCCTGCTGAGCCGCAGCTTGAGGTTGATGCCGAGGCCAAGGGCCAGCAGCCTACTGATGAGCAGGCGGAGCAGGGCGCGTCGAGCAAGCCTCGCCGCCGTCGCCATCGTGGGGGCCGCAGTTCCCATGCCGAGACTGCAGCCGAGAAGACCACGCCGCAGGACGAGGATGCGAAGGTCGAGGTTTCTTCGGGGCAGCCTAAGCGCCAGCCGGCGAAGGAGAGCAAGTCCAATCGTCCGCAGAAGCAGGCGCCTATGCCGAAGCGCGAGCGCAATTCCCAAGGCGATTCTAAGCGCAAGTCTCAGAAGAAGCCGGAGTCTACCGCAGCAGATACTGCTGCCCAGCAGCCCAAGTCGGCAGTCCACGGCGAGGTCTCGGCGTTTGCCCTTGCCCGCGTTTTAGGCAGGCAGCTGCTCAAAGTTGTCCCTACGCCTACGGCGCTCTCTAAGATCAAGGAGCAGCAGACACAGATCGTAAAGGTCGAGGACAAGGACGGCAAAAAGGCTCCGCAGCGCACTCAGCACAACGAGATGTCCAACCGCAAGATTGCCGAGGAAATCGCAATCATCCAGGCTTGGATCGAGCAGAACCGAGGTGCCGATACGCCGGTTGCCTCGCGCCGCCAGCGTGCCTACCAGATCTTTAACGACGAGAAGGCTTTTGACGGCAAGCACGGTGAGCGCCTGATCAGACGTATGACCGAAAAGGGCATCAGCATGCAGGCGATCAAGGTCGCCCCCAATCGCCCCGTGCACTTTACGGGCTTCTTTACGCTGGGTGCCGACAAGCCGTTCATTATGGTCGAGAACCTGGATACCTATGACGAGATCGTCAAGCTCCTGCGCGGACGCAAACATGCCAAGCTCTTTGGTACCAAGGTGGGCGGCGTGATTTTTGGCGGCGGCTGCAAGGCGAGCGTCTCGCACGCACTGGATGATTATCTGGCCGAGATTGGCTATCGCTTTAACTACGTCTACTACGTGGGCGATATCGATCGCGAGGGCGCGCGCATCGTCGAGCAGGCTCGCAATGCCAATGTGGTTGAGATTCGCCTGCATGCTGGCATGTATCGCGCTATGCTCGCCGAGCATAAGCGTCGCGTGAAGGCCGGCGGCGAGTGCGAGCCCGCGGCTGCCAACCAGGGCGTGCCGCAGAACCTGGCAGCGACGATCAAGGATCTGCCCATGGTTACGCGCGTACAGTTCCGCAACGTGCTACGTGAAGGCGGGCGCATTCCGCAGGAGATCCTGATGACCGCAGACTATCGGGATGGCGACTCGGGAAGCTTCGACCGCATGCTCAACAACTAGGGCGTTCGGCCCCGGGAGAGCGGGGACACCGGCTTAGGTTTCCTGCTCTACAGTCCTGCTCACGACGGAGGCCACATTAAGTGGCCTCCTGTTCGTGCGGAACTCGCGATAAACTT
>CAJMOM010000129.1:0-4833 GCA_905215005.1 uncultured bacterium
GGTGCCTGACGCCGGAGCAGCGTGAACGCTTCGACGTCGCTCTGGACCGCTGGCTCAAGTCGGCTGTTCGCGCCGACCTGCTCGCGTGGCCGTGCGTTCGCGCCGAGGTGCCGTTCTTCTCGCTGGGTTGCGAGGACGAGGACATTGCCCGCTACGGTGCATATGCCGAAGGCACCATCGACGCTTTGGCGACCGACCCGGCCGATCCGTCACGCGCACTGGTCATCGATTACAAGACGGGTGGCACGCCGGATGAGACGCCGGACCAGCTGCTCGAGAAGCACGCCCTGCAGGCGCGCGTCTACGCCGATGCGTTGCACAAGGCGGGCTTTGAGGTCGTGACCGTCAAGTTCGTCCGCGTGGAGCAGGCGAATCCAACCATCTTCGTCGAACCCGCTGAACCTCAAGTAGTCACCTACAATCTCTAGCCCTCAGATAACTTGCGGTGGAATGCGGACTGTTTTGGCCAAAAAAGCCGCCAAACAGTCCGCATTTCACCGCAACTCAATAGGAGCCGTGTTGGTTTGGCTAGGTTCGGGTGCTGTCCGTGCCGTGCGGTAAAATCGTTCAGTCAGAACACGAACCCGCATCGGAGCTCATCACATGGCATTCGTCCATCTGCACAATCACACTGTTTTCTCCATGCTCGACGGCGCAACCCGTATCCAGGATATGGTCAACCGTGCCGTTGAGCTTGGCATGCCCGCCGTGGCCATTACCGACCACGGCTACATGTATGGCGTGCCCGACCTGGCGCTGGCCTGCGACGCCGTCAACCACAACACGCCCGAGTACAAAACCTGGAGCCACGACAAGGCCTTCTTGGAAAAGGACCGCCGCGACGAGCTGGTGGAGCCCGACCCCGAGGCAAACCCGCGCGAGCATGCCCAGTACGTCAAAGACATGGCCATGTGGGACGAGAAGGGCAACATCGACGAGCTCAAGCCGCCCCTGGTCATCAAGCCCATCTTCGGCTGCGAGGTCTACTTTACGCCGGACGAGACCCTTGCCCGCGACCACAAGCCCGAGCTCTATCATATGATCCTCCTGGCCAAAGACCAGGAAGGCTACGTCAACCTGATGCAGACGGTCTCCGAGGCCGCCGTGCAGGGCTTTTACTACAAGCCCCGTGTGACGCTCGACAACCTGCGCCGCCATGCCAAGGGCATGATCTGCACGAGCGCCTGCATCGCGGGCATCATCCCCAAATACATCGACCGCGGTGACATGGAGGGCGCCATCAAGTGGGCTGAGACCTTCCGTGACACCTTCGATCCCGGCGACTTTTATATCGAGATCCAGGAACACGGCATCACCACCGACAACGGCCTGACCGACGAGCAGATGGACCGCACGCTCATCGACATCGCCAAGCAGGTGGGCGTCAAGGTCATCGCCACCAACGACTTCCACTACCTGCGCCGCGAGGACGCGCCCGTGCAGGACGTCATCATGTGCATCGGCATGAACGCCAAGGTCGACGACCCCAACCGCATGCGCATGACCGGCTCGGAGTTTTACATGAAGACCGAGGAGGAGATGCGGGCGATGTTCCCGTATTGCCCCGAGGCCTGCGACAACACGCTCGAGATTGCCGACAAGTGCTACGTTGAGCTGGACTGGGACTCCATCATCCTGCCGCGCTTCCCGTTGCTCGATCCCGGCGAGACGCACGAGAGCCAGTTCCGCCGCGAGTGCGAGAAGGGCCTGCGCCAACACTACGGTGACGACTGGGCCACGCGCGAGATCTGTGGCGTCAACATCAAAGAGCGCTTTGAGTACGAATACAAGGTCATCTGCGACAAGGGCTTTGCCGCCTACTTTTTGATCGTCGCCGAGTACGTGCAATGGGCCAAGGACAACGGCATCGGCGTCGGTCCCGGCCGTGGCTCGGCCGCCGGCGCTATCGTCGCCTACGCCATGAACATCACCGCGTTCGACCCGCTCGAGAACGGCCTGATGTTCGAGAGGTTCCTGTCCCCGCAGCGTACCGAGATGCCCGATATCGATATGGACTTCGACGATGAGCGGCGCCTCGAGGTCGTGGAGCACGTTCGCCAGCTCTACGGTCCCGAGAAGGTCACCCACGTCATCACCTACTCGACCATTAAGGCCAAGCAGGCCATCAACGACGCCGCGCGCGTGCTGGACTACCCGGTCTACATGGGCCAGCGCCTGTCCAAGATGGTCTCGAGCGACCCCAAGGTCAAGCTCAAGCAGGTGCTCGAAAAGCAACCCGGCAAAGAGGATCTGTTTAACCCCGACTTTGCCGAGGCCTATAAAAAGGATGACGACGCCCGCCGTATCATCGACACGGCGCTCTCGATCGAGGGCCTCACCCGTGGCGAGGGTGTGCACGCGTGCGCCGTCCTGATCTGCCGCGATCCCGTCAACGAGCATGTGCCCACCAAGCTCGATACCAAGGGCGGCGTCGAGATTACCCAGTACGAGGGCCATACCGTTGCCGACATGGGCCTGCTCAAGATGGACTTCCTGGGCCTGCGCACGCTGACGGTTATCTCCAAGGCTAAGGCAAACATCAAAAAGAATTTCGGCATCGACATCAAAGAGGAAGAGATTCCCTTTGACGACCCCGAGATCTTTAAGCTCATGGGCTCCGGTCACACCGCCGGCGTCTTCCAGGTCGAGTCCGCCGGCATGACGGCCACGATCAAGAATATGAAGCCCACCGAGTACAAGCACGTTGTGGCATTGATCGCTCTATACCGCCCGGGCCCGCTGGGTGCCGGCATGGTTTCGTCCTACATCAACCGTATGAACGGCAAGGAGCCGGCCGTCTCCTACGACGACCGCCTGGACGACATCCTGGGCGAAACCTACGGCACCATGGTCTACCAGGAGCAGGTTATGCTCATCTCCGTTGAGATGTGCGGCTTCTCCAAGGGCGAATCGGACTCGCGTATCCGTAAGCCCGTGGCTAAGAAAAAGATCAAGCTGCTCACGTCGACGGTGCTCCACTGGGAGGATGGCTCGGACGAGACCACCTACGACCACTGGATGAACGGCGCCATCAAGAACAACTACACGCGCGAGGTCGCCCAGAAGATTTGGGACGATGTTCTCGAGTTCGCGTCCTACGCCTTCAACAAGTCGCACTCCGCCGGCTACGCCATTCTGGTTATGCAGACGGCATGGCTTAAGGCGCACTATCCGCACGAGTACATGGCGGCCGTTCTGACGTCCTACACGGGCAAGACCGACAAGATCGTTCACTACGTCTCGGCATGCCGTCACGACGGCATCCCCGTGCTTTCGCCAGATGTCAACGAGTCCGGCACCGAGTTCACGGCTACCAAGGAGGGCGTGCGCTTTGGCCTGGCCGGCATCCGCGGCGTGGGCACCGGCGTGGCGCAGGCGATTATCGCCGAGCGCGAGGCGGGCGGCCCGTTTAAGACGCTGCACGACTTTGTCGAGCGCGTGGACTCGAGCCAGGCAAACCGTCGCGTGATCGAATCGCTGATCAAGGCAGGCGCCTTCGACTCCACGGGGTATCCGCGTCGCCAGATGATGCACTTTGTGGACAAGAACAACCCCGAGAACATTATCGATGCCGCCGTGAAGCGCCAGAAGGATCGTGCGAGCGGCCAGACGTCGTTCTTCGACATGTTTGGCGATGTTGAGGGCTCGGGCTTTGAGGTGAGCGTGCCCGATCCGGATGGCCAGGAGTGGGACCGCCACCTTAAGCTGAGCCAGGAGAAGGAGGTTCTGGGCATCTATGTCTCGGACCACCCGCTGCGCCCGTTTGAGTATGCGCTAGCCAAGGCGCGCGACTTCTCGTTCTCGCAGATCGACACCGGCTACGAAGTGCAAAACCCCACGGGCGGCACCATCAACCAGGAGATCCCCGAGGGCAAGGCGTTGTGGTGGGCCGGTATGGTCTCGAGCGTATCCAAGCGCGTGACCAAAAACGGCGACCCCATGGGCATCGTGCAGCTCGAGGACATGGAAGGTGAGGCCACGGTCGTGGTGTTCCCCAAGACCTACAAGGAGGCCGAGGGGTACCTGTACGGCGAGGTCGATCCCGAGACCGGCGCGCAGCTGTCCGATGCGTTTGTGCGCATTAAGGGCAAGCTCGAGCGCTCGGACCGCGGCGACCAGATCATCGCGCAGGAGATCGTGCCGCTGGAGCTCAACGAGGAGAACAACAAGCCCAAGGTGTTTGAGGTCATGGTGCCCAACAGCCGCTTTAGCCAGGGCAATATGGCGCGTCTTGCCACGGTGCTTACCGCCAACCCGGGCGGCGACCGCGTGGAGATCTTTATCGAGCAGGTGGACGGGCGTGTACTGCGTGCCGAGGTGCCGGCCAAGGTCAACGCGCGCTCGATTCCGCTGCTGGCAGAGGCAAAGGCCATCGTCGGCAACCAAGGCCGCGTGACGGTTATCTAAGCTACCCCGGGTGAGATTGGAGGAAGTGATGACGCAGGGGACGTTTGCGCAGGCGCTTCGCAAGGAGGCGGCGCTCAGCAGCACCTTTATGAAGGGGCGTTCGCTCATGCTCAACGGCGCCGTGCTGTCGTTTGAGGACTCCGGCTCGCGCTTCTCCAAAAACGTGAACATCGAGGGCTCGGTGCGCGGCTCGCGCGGCGACCTGTACAAGACGCACGTGGCGCTCGACATGGACGAGCACGAGGTTGTCGACTACGACTGCGATTGCCCCGCTGCCTTCCGCTATTCCGGCATGTGCAAACACGTCATCGCCACGGCGTTGGCGTATCTGGATGCCAGTGGCGCCGAGCCCGTCGAGGGTTTGCGCACGCCGGTCCGCACGTTTACGGCGCAGCCGAAACAGCCCGCGCGCACCGCGCCCAAAGC
>CAJMOM010000130.1:0-4761 GCA_905215005.1 uncultured bacterium
GCGTCACGGGACTGGATACCGCAGCCGTTCCCACGAGCCGCATCGCCCGAGAAGTCGCAACCCTCTTCCAAAACCCCGACCGCCAGATCTGCAAGGACACCGTACTCGACGAGGTCGCCTTTGGCTTGGAGCTTGCCGGCATCGACCGTGCCGAGGCGCTGCGTCGCGCCCAGCTCGTCATCGACCGCTTTGGCTTGCCGGCCGACGAGGCGCCCTTCTCGCTCTCGCGCGGTCAGCGCCAGATGGTAGCACTCGCCTCCGTCGTGGTCGTAGAGCCCAAAATCGTGGTGCTCGACGAGCCCACGAGCGGCCTTGACTACCGCGAGTGCATGACCGTCATGGAAACCGTACGCACCATGGCCGAGCGCGGTTGCGCTGTAATCATGGTCTGCCACGACATGGAAGTCGTCTCCGACTTTGCCGAGCGCATCGTGGTGATGGCCGACGGCCACATCCTCGAGCGCGGGCGCACGCACGAGCTGTTCTCGAACATCGAGCTCATGCAGCAAGCCTACGTTGAGCCACCTCAGGTCATAGAACTTTCTCGTCGCCTAGCATCCTCTGTCTCTCCCGCCTTTGCACAGGTGAGCGAGGTCACCGATATCGTTCGCATTACCGAGGAGATGGTCCACCGTGGTTAACGTCATCGACTATATGCCGGGCGATACACTGCTGCACCGCTTGAACCCGGTCGTCAAACTGGGCCTTGCCGCCGCCATCATCATCGGCATCTTCCTGTCCGATACCTACGTGGCGCTGTTGAGCTTTTTGGCGCTCACCCTCGCACTGGGCGCCTACGCCGGCGTCGTCGACCGTCTGCTCTCGCTACTCAAGCTGCTGATTCCGCTCGCGTTTATCATGCTGGTGCTTCAGCTGGCCTTTATGCGCGACGGCAACATGGTGTGGGGCTTTATCACCGACACGGGCCTCATTACCGGATCGAAGGCCTGCCTACGCCTGTTGGGCGTGGCGCTGCCACTCATCCTCATGCTTATGGTGACCAAGCTCAACGACCTCGCCAACGCCTGCGTCGAGGTGCTGCACGTGCCATATCGTTATGCCTTCACCTTTACCACGGCACTGCGCTTTGTGCCGGTATTTGGCCAGGAAATGAACGCCATCATGGAGGCACAGACTGCACGCGGCGTCGAATACGACACTAAGAATCCCGTCAAGAAACTCAAGCTTATGCTGCCGCTGTGCGTGCCACTACTTATCTCGAGCGTGGGCAAAACCGATGCCGCCGCGCTTGCCGCCGAGCAGCGAGGCTTCTACCTGCGCACGCGTACGAGTTCGTATAAGCGCTACCCCATCAAAGGCCTGGATATCGCCGTACTTATCGTCAGCATCGCCCTTATCGCCATCGGCTTCCTGTTCTAGTTCACCACCGACAGCAACCGCCCAACGCAAAAGGCCTCGGCTCGCACCAAACGAGTCGAGGCCTTTACTGTTTTCCCAGATAAAACCTACCAAAATAAACCTATCCCTTTTTGGCAGGTCGGCGGCTAGAGGCGGTAGGGGACGCCGCTGCGAATGATGGACTCGCGTACCAGGACATCCATCGCATCGAGGGTGATCTCGGGCATCTCGCGATACTTCTGCAACACCGAAAGCTCCGTGCAGGCCAGGATGACGCGGTCGCAGCCGCTACGGGCGAACTCCCACATCACGCGGTCGAACTTATCCATATCGGGCTCGCGCCCGGCCTTCACATCGTCGTAGATGAGCGACATCACGTCGGCCTGACGCTTTTCACTGGGATAGACGACCTCAACGCCCGCGGTCTCACATTCGCGCCCATAGACGTCTGCGCCCACGGTACCGTCGGTGCCCATGATGCCGATCTTGTGCACCGGCTCGGCCGGCATACTCAGGTTGGGGTCGAACTCGCACTCCCCCATCACCGCGCCGGCCAGAGCATAGCGCACCGACTCGCGCGGCATGTGGATAATCGGCACCTTCGTAAACGACTGGATCTGGTCGTAGAAGTAGTGTGACGTGTTGCAGGGAATCGCTATGTGCGCGCAGCCCAGCGACTCGAGCGCTTGGGCGCACTCTTTCATGGTCGCCAGCAGCTCGGCATGCTCACCGGTCTTGATGGCCAGCGTACGGTCGGGCATGGTCGACTTGGAAAGCACCACCATGTCGATATGCTCCTGATCACAGGTAGCAGCCGTATGACGCACGACCTGGTCGTAGTAATACGACGTGGCCTCGGCGCCCATGCCGCCGATAACTCCCAGCTTTTCCATCGCCGCCTCCTTGGTGACGCCCGCGCAATTGCTCGTATCATGCCCGCGCCCGTCCGATGCAAACCGGGCGGGCGCCGCGCTCATCTACTTGTAATACGTCTTGAACAGCTTAAAGTGACGCAGCTTGGTGTGCCACATGCGCAACCAGCGGTTAAAGACAAAATCACCCTTCATAAACGAAGGATCGGCAGCCTTGCCCTCCTTGGCCAGACGATGCGCCTTCGCACGCAGCTCGGGATCCTTGACATACTTGTCAACGACGCCCATAGGAACAACCATCCACAGCGCCTCATCCTGCGCCGTCACAAATTCCGGCTCAAACGGGCGGTTATAGACGTACTCATCCACCACGTATTTAGCAACGTTAAAGCCACTATTGGTGACATAGTAATTACTGCGGCCCTGACGCGTGTTGAAGTCGAAGAACTTAAACGAGCCATCGCGCTCGTCGTACTTGACGTCGAAGTTGGAGAAGCCCGTAAACTTAAGGTCCTCAAGCAGCTTGCGCACGCCATCCATGAGCTCGTCGTTGGGCTCAGTGATGATGCAGGCATGGTTGCCGACACCGTGGGGCTGATGCTCCTCGAGCAGCACGTGGCCCAGGCACATCATACGAACCTTGCCGTTGCGGTCGGAATAACTGGTAAGCACGCGCATGTACTCGTCGTTGCCGGGCACGCGGTCCTGCAAGATGAGGTCATCGGTGTAGCCGCTGGCGTACACATCGCGAATGACCTGTTCCAGCTCGGCGCGATCGGCAATCTCGTAGGCCTTCTTCTGACCCTCGAACTCGTGCTCCCACCACATGATGCCGTCAGAGGGCTTCAGAATCATCGGAAAGGGGAAGTCAATCTGGTCGAGCACCTCGGCGGAAGCCTCACCCTGAGCGTTGAGCATCGCCATGGTAAAGGTAAACGTATGCGGATAGGGCACACCGTGCTTCTCGCACAGCTCGTAGAAGATCTCCTTCTTCTGGCACTGCTCGAGCATGCTGTAGGGCGCATAGGGCGCGATGACGTTCGAGGCAAGCTGGCCGGCGTCCTGCGCCTGCGCGGCAAGCGCGACGTAGTTGTCGCCGCAGCCCATGAGAATAATCTTCTTATCAGGATTGGCCTGTGCGACGCCGTTAACGGTCTCAATCATGACCGGCATGGTGTCGATATCCACGTTAGGCGTGTAGTCGATAATCTGGCTGCGATACGCGGGGCCGGTCTGGTACTTGCCAAAGACCAGGCTCTTAACCTGATACTCCTCGTAGAAAGCGCGCGCCACCGAATACGCGTTGATGTCGCCGCCGAGCAGCACGGGGATAAACTCGCGCTCTGTAAACTGCAATGCCATGGAAACTTCCTATCTAGAACTGCCCACACGACGGGCGGTCTTTGTGCAACTGATTTATTCTAGCGTGCCGAGCCGCCGGCGCCCAAAGCTCCACCGTATCTATGGCAATCGGCGTAATAATCCAGCACGAAGGCGGCAATCACCGGCGTACGACAACGGGCAATGAACCCACCGTTGTTGTAGGATTCAACATGTTGCCCGCCCCGTCGAAAGGTGCACCGTGCCCCAGGCTCATCCAATCAACAACCCCATCATTGACGCCGCAAAGCGCGAACTTGCGGATCGGGCCCAGACGGCAGCTCCCCTACGCACCGCAAACGATGCTTACAACGGGCCTGCCCGCATCGTCTCAATCAACACGTCGGAGCACAAAGGCACGCGTAAGTCACCCGTCGCCGACGGGCACGACACCGTCATCGAGCAGTTTGGCCTCGCCTCCGATGCGCACGCCGGGCATTGGCACCGCCAGGTTTCCTTTTTAGCTGCAGAGTCTATCCAGACGGCGCAGGCGCGCGGGCTCGATGTGCACGAGGGCGACTTTGGCGAGAACTTCACCACCCAGGGCATCAACCTGCTCTCACTCCCCTTGGGCACGCAGCTCAAACTCGGTAGCGAAGTGCTCGTCGAAATCAGCCAGATCGGCAAAGTCTGTCACACACGCTGTGCCATCTACTATCTCACCGGCGACTGTATCTTCCCCCACGAGGGCATTTTTGGCGTCGTGCTGCAGGGCGGAGAAGTCCATGTCGGTGACGACGTCCAGGTGGTCAGGCTCGGCGACGGCACCTGTTCCTTCACTCCCGCCGAGGCACTCAAAGAGGTGGAGCGGGCTCGTCGCGAAGGAACCCTGTAGTTGCAAAACCCCACGTTAAGGTAGCTTTTACAGCCAAAAATCCCGTTGCAACAGGGTGCCGTAACGTTAAAGTTGAACTCTATGGTTTCTCAACAATTCACCATTCCCGCAGGTCAAGGCTAAAGCCTCAAGTTTAACTTGACCCTTTAGAACCTTTAAGGTTCAAGTTGAGGTCGAAAGCAGTAGTAGAATACACCTCGACCAATAACCTACGATTGATTGCAGAGGGACTGGATGCAGCATTCGAACCATCGCACCGCAGCGCTCGTCGCGTCGAAGCCGGCTCGTATCATCACGAGCGCCGCGCTCGCCGTC
>CAJMOM010000131.1:0-4706 GCA_905215005.1 uncultured bacterium
CGCACGGCCGCGGCGACAGCGGAGACCGCCTCGTCCTGGCCGATGACGCGCTTATGCAGCTCGCCCTCCAAGCCCTTCAGCTTGTCGAGCTCGCCCTGCATCATCTTGGACACGGGCACGCCGGTCCAGGCACTCACGACCTCAGCGATCTCATCAGAGGTCACCTGCTCGTTGAGGCCCTCGCCGTCCTGCTGCTTTTGTGCCTCGAGCGCGGCCTCGGAATCCTGAATCTGCTGCTGCAGGCCCGGAATCACGGAGTAGCGCAGCTCGGACGCACGACCCAAATCGCCGTTGCGCGTCGCGCGCTCCTCCTCGCTCTTGGCCTCGTCAAGCTGGCTCTTAAGCTCCTGCACGTGGTCAATGGCGTTCTTCTGGTTGAGCCAGCCGGCCTTTTGCACGTTGAGTTTTTCCTGGACCTCGGCAATCTCCTGGCGCAGGGCCTCCAGACGCTCCTTGGAGGCGTCATCGGTCTCTTTCATGAGCGCCTGTTCCTCGATCTGCAGCTGAGTGAGCTGACGCGTGGTGGCGTCGATCTCGACCGGCATGCTGTCGAGTTCCATGCGCAGGCGGCTTGCCGCCTCATCGACCAGGTCGATGGCCTTGTCGGGCAGGAAACGGTCGGCGATGTAGCGATCGGAGAGGTCGGCAGCTGCCACGAGCGCGCTATCGGTGATATGCACGCCGTGGAAGATCTCGTATTTCTCCTTCAGGCCACGCAGGATCGAAATGGTGTCCTCGACGGTAGGCTCGCTCACCATAACGGTCTGGAAACGACGGGCGAGCGCCGCGTCCTTCTCGATGTACTTGCGGTACTCGTCGAGCGTGGTCGCGCCAATCGCATGCAGGTCGCCACGGGCGAGCGCCGGCTTGAGGATGTTGCCGGCGTCCATAGAGCCCTCGGTGGCACCCGCGCCCACGATGGTGTGGAGCTCATCGATGAACAGGATGACCTTGCCCTCGGATTTTTGCACTTCTTTGAGCACGGCCTTTAAGCGGTCCTCGAACTCGCCGCGGTACTTGGCACCGGCGACCAGCGCGCTCATGTCGAGCTCGATAAGGTCGCGGTCGCGCAGGGTGCTCGGCACGTCGCCGGCCACGATACGCTGGGCGATGCCCTCGACGATGGCCGTCTTGCCGACACCCGGCTCGCCGATGAGCACAGGGTTGTTCTTGGTGCGGCGGGACAGGACCTGGATGGTGCGGCGAATCTCATCGGTACGGCCGATGACCGGGTCGAGCTTGCCGGCGCGAGCAAGGTCGCAGATGTTGCGACCGTACTGCTCCAGTGCCTCAAACTGAGTCTTGTCCTCGGCAGACGTCACGCGGTCATCGCCACGCAGCTCCTCGTAGACTTGCTCGATGCGCTCCTTGGTGACGCCGGCGTCGCGCAGCACGCGGCCCGCCTCGCCCTTGTCCTCGGCGAGCGCCATCAGCAGATGCTCAGTCACCACAAAGGCGGCAGCCTTCTTCTCGGCCTTCTCGATGACGCGGACGAGCTCGTTGGACAGGCCCATCTGCTGGCCCTCGCCCGAAACCTTGGGCGCGTGGTCGATGGCATCTTGTGTGGAGCGTGCGAGCTGGGCCGGGTCAGCGCCGATGCGCTCGATGATCACGGAGATATTGCGCTCGCCGGCACCGAGCAGGGCGGACAGCAGGTGAATCGGCTCTACCGCGCCGGCCTGCGCGTCGGCAGCCGTGCTCATGGCGGTCTGCAGCGCCTCGCGCGACGTCATTGCTAGCTTATCGATTCTCATGGAATCACCTCTCTTGGGGTGGCCGCCCTACGGGGCGGCTTCACGTTGTTCGAGAAGTATTGTTGCCAGCTTTGCGCGATCTTATACACAAATCTAAGTCTCTATATATAAGATTTTCTGAGTGATTGAGAGATAGGGGGCAGGCACGCTCACCCGCTGCGGCCTCGTCCCCTAACTATCTCGATCTGTAACATCTATCGACCGTTTCCGGCTCCAGATGTTACAGATCGAGACGAACTGTTCGGCGGCAACCGTTTGACTCAATCTGTAGCAGCAGCTCGACAAATTAGGGTATAACTGTTACAAATCGAGACGAACAGAAGACACCTGAATCGAAAATCTAAATCTGTAACACCAAGCCCACTTTTAGCGGCCAAGATGTTACAGATCGAGACAAACCAAGAACCACCACAAAGGGGACAGGCACCTTCGTGGTGGTCCAACAAAGAAACCGCCCCAATAAAAAGAGGCGGTATCAAGCCCAGTCTACGTTTGGCGATCCCCAGACCCAACGAGAACGCAGTGATGGAATCGAGAACCGACAATAGCCCGTTCGCACAGATAGAGGCAGAGATTCAAGGTCAGAGTCCGGCTTAAACGGCTTAGCTATCGCACGCCACATTGTTCTCGTCGTCCTCCCTATCGTATTTATAGTGCTTATAGTGAAAATAGTGAGTTTAGTGAGAAGAGTATCGCTCAAAACTCGTGGACTCGATTATTGACCTCTCGCCCAGAATGAGTGGGGCAAATATTCCTATTAGAGGTCAAATCGAAGCCCAATAGGACCTTTTCGCCCCGTCATTTCGATCGATCGCTTTCTTTTGAATATTGTCGTAAGCTGGTATCACTTATCTTAATGAATGCATACTGTTTGCGAGGTACCCGCCGTGAAACGCTCCACCTATATCGGCCTGCTCGTCTTAGCGTTTGCGATTACCGCAGTCGGCGTAGGAATTATCTATCTCGCATTTCTCCCCGCCTCTGCGACACAGGCGGCGGTTGAGACCGTAAGCTATCCCATCGAGGTCCTCACCGATATCGTCAAGCCCGATTCGATCACCGTCGATTTTGACGGTACGCCCGCAGCGCTTGGGGTCAGCAACTATCCCCGTATCGAACTTGGGGCCAGGCGCTACACCAAAAATGAGCAGCTTATCGGCAAGGCAACCAGTTTACTCAAAGGCAAGACGTTTAAGCGGTGGTACGGCGCCGCAATATATCGAGCCAAGAATGGCCAAATGGTTGGCGGGTATTATTCGACCCTTGAGCTCGATGCGGCAAACGGGAGCAGATTGTGCAACGTCTCATACGACCCCGGCTACGTGGACAATGAAGGACCGGGGGTCTATATCTCGGATGGCAACGTAATCTACGTCATGGAGGGCGACCAGACGGCAGTCGTCGATTTTATGGATCGGTGTACCGAGGATGCCTACGAACAAACCTGCGAGCCCGATCCGCAGACAGCGCGCAACAGTGGCTCGGCACGCACTTGGCTATTTGACGATGAAATAACCTGGACCCCATCGAAATAAGGACCCGCCGGGCAGGCACCTTTGTGGTAGTTTCGGCTCCGATGTTCCACCGTCTCGATCTGTAACATCTAGCGGCCCTTTTCGATCCTAGATGTTACAGATTGAGATGAAATGATCGGCGGCGATCGTTTGTCTCAATCTGTAACAACCGCTCGTCAAATAGGGGCCCAGAAGTTACAGATCGAGACAAACGGAACCACCACAAAGGTGCCTGTCCCCTTTGTGGTAGTTTTCGACAAAAAGAAGCCGCCCATTAACAGAAGCGGCATCAAGCAAGTCTATTTATTAGCGTCCCTCAAGACCCAACGAGAACGCAGAAATGTAGCCCGGGGCTTACCCTTTCCCGAACGCGACCCTCGCGAAGCGCGTGAGCGGGCGGGGAAGGGTAAGCCCCGGGCGGACAATTAAGTGCGTTACTCGGCAGCGGTCTTGAACTTGTTGTAGTTGATCAGGCAGCCGGCCTTGACGATGGCACGCTCCTCTGCCGTCATATCGGCAATGTAGAGTTCAATCTGCTCGACCGCACCATCGGCGCGCACCACGTAGGCGGCGATGTCCTTCAGGTCGCCGTCAAGCGCGGCGCGGATACCCGGCACAAAGACGTAGTCGCCCACCTCAAAGTTGGGCTCAGCCTCCATCTGGAAGGGCACCATGCCCCAGTTCATCACGTTGGATCGATAGCGCTTGGTGGCGTACTCGTGGACGATGTTGGCCAGGCCACCGATCACGCGCTGGCAGCTCGCAGCCTGCTCACGGGCAGAACCGTCACCGGGCTTCTTGGCATAGAGCATGGAGCCGTACTCAGTCGCCTTGGCATCGGCCGCGACACCGGCGCCGGCCAGTGCCTCAAACACGCTTGCAAGCTCGGCATCGAGCGCCGCCAGGTCGCCCGCGGCTTCACCGGCAACGCGACGCTTCTCCACGGCGTCGACCTCCTTGGAACGACCCACGTAGGCCGGGTCGCGACGGCTGAGCGTAAACTCGGCCAGGCCCAGCGGGTTGGAGCGGAAGGAGCTCGTCTCGCCCGAAGGAATGAGCTCGTCGGTCGTGGTGACCGGGTCCATGATCTTGGAGCACACCTTGAGCAGGATATCGTCGCCGAGGGGCTCCATCGCAGGCCACGGCTTGATGTTGGGGCCTTCGACCAGCTCGTCGGCAGGCTCCGCCTTGCCAAAGCCCCAGTACACGCGCTTTTTGTACGGCGCGTCGTCAAAGGTGTACTCGCAAGCCTCGTCCCAAGTCTCCTCGGGCAGGTCGGTCGCCGGCGTCAGGACGCCGCCGTTGGCAGCCGTCGCCGCAATGGAGCGGGCGTCCATCAGGCACACGCCGGCGAACTGGCCCTCCGCGGGCTTGGATCCCTCCCGGTTGGGGAAGTTCCGGGTGGTGTGCCGCAGGCTCAAGCCGTTGTTGGCAGGCA
>CAJMOM010000132.1:0-4692 GCA_905215005.1 uncultured bacterium
AGCGACTCGCCGGTACGCATGTACCACGCGGCGCGACGACCCCAGACCAGCGCCTCGAGCAGGCTGTTTGATGCAAGGCGATTCTTGCCGTGAACGCCGTTGCAGGCCGTCTCGCCCGCGGCGTAGAGCTCGGGCATCGAGGTGTGGCCGTCCTTGTCGACCCACACGCCGCCCATAAAGTAGTGCTGCGTGGGCGTAACGGGAATGGGCTCGTCCAAGATGTCGCGGCCGTCCTCCAGGCAGCGCGCGCGGATATTGGCAAAGTGCCCGGTCACCACGTCGCGCTCGACGGGGGCAAAGCTCAGCCACTCGTGCTCGGTGTCATCCTGCTTCATCTGCTCGCGGATGGCGGCGGCGACAACGTCGCGCGGCTGCAACTCGTCGGTAAAACGCTCGCCGGCGGCGTTGAGCAAAATCGCGCCCTCGCCGCGGCAGCTCTCGCTGATCAGGAAGGTGCGACCCGGCTGCGGCGAGAACAGACCCGTGGGATGGATCTGCACGTAGTCCAGGTGCTCCATCTTAATGCCATGCTCCTGAGCGATGTAGCAGGCGTCGCCCGTGAGCTGCGGGTAGTTGGTCGAGCGGTCGTACACGCCGCCAATGCCACCCGTCGCCCACAGCGTGTGGCGGGCATGGATCTTAAACGGCTCGCCGGCATGCGCGCCCTCAGCGGCATTTACCAGCTCGTCGGCGGGACGAACCGAGTTGTCCTCGTCCACGGGAACGGCGACGATACCGGTGCACACCGTGTCGCCGTCACGCTCGCCCGTCAGGATGTCGGTCATGGCCACGTGCTCCAAAATCTGCACGTTGTCCAGCTTGCGGACAGCCTGAAGCAGCTTAGTCGTGATCTCCTTGCCGGTGATATCGGCATGGAAGGCAATGCGCGGACGGCTGTGTGCACCCTCGCGGGTAAAGTCGAGGCTGCCGTCGGCCTTGCGCTCAAAATCCACGCCCATCGCTAGCAGGTCGTTGATGACCGAGCGGCTCGAGCGGATCATGATGTCGACGCTCTCGCGGCGGTTCTCGTAATGGCCGGCGTGCATGGTGTCCTCAAAGAAGGCATCGTAGTCCGAGCCTTCGGGCAGCACGCAAATGCCGCCCTGCGCGAGCATCGAATCGCACTCATCAACCGCACCCTTGGAGAGCATGATCACGCGCGTGCTCGTCGGCAGATTGAGGGCCGCGTACAGACCCGCTACGCCGCAGCCGGCAATGACGACGTCGCACTCCATATCGGGGTATTGCTTGGTTTCCACAGGAATCCTCTCCCTTGAATGTGACATAAGGGACCGTCCCTCATGCAACATTGTTCTAGTGTGCTGCGTACTCGAGCATACGGTCGAGCGTGAGCTTGGCCCGGTCTGCTGCCTCGTCCGAGACGCCGATCTGCACCTCGCCCTCGCCCGTCTCCAGGCAGTGCACGAGCTTCTCGAGCGTGATGAGGTCCATGTTGACGCAGGTGGACTGCACCGCGGGGAAGTAGAACTTCTTGCCAGTGCCCTGGCAGCGGCGCTCGAGCTCGTAGAGCACGCCGCGGACCGTCACGATAATGAACTCGCTCGCGTCGGACTCCTCGGCATACTTGATGATGCCGGCGGTGGAGCCGATGTAGTCGGCCTCGGCCAGGACGTCGGCCTTGCACTCGGGGTGCGCCAGCACGAGCGCGTCGGGGTGGGCCTCCGTCGCGTCGACGATCTGCTCGACGGTGATGATGTGATGGCGCGGGCAGTAGCCGTTGTTGAGGATGACGTGCTTTTGCGGCACCTGCTCGGCTACGAAGCGTCCCAGGTTTTGGTCGGGAATGAACAGAATATGCTGCTGCGGCAGCTCGGACACGATCTTAACGGCGTTGGAACTGGTGACGCACACGTCGCTCCAGCTCTTGATCTCGACCGTGGAGTTGACGTAGCACACCACGGCCAGGTCGTCGCCGTACTCGGCGCGCGCCGCGTCGACCGTCTCGCGCTTGACCATGTGCGCCATGGGGCAGTCCGCGCCCGGCTCGGGCAGCAGCACGGTCTTAGTGGGATTGAGCAGTTTGGCGCTCTCGCCCATAAACTCCACGCCGCACAGCACGATGGTCTGCTGCGGCAGGCTTTTAGCGAGCTTAGCCAGGTAGAAGCTGTCGCCGACGTAATCAGCCACGGCCTGCACCTCGGGCGCCACGTAATAGTGCGCCAGAATCACCGCGTCGCGTTGGATTTTTAGTTGCTGAATGGCCTCGACGAGCTCTGCGGGCACCAGCGCCGCGCGCTCCGTTGCCGTCGTTGCCGATGCCAGGCCGGCCGCAATATCGCGTGCAAGCTCCGATGCATCCATGTTCGCGCTCTGTGCCATCAAGGCCCCTCTCTTTTGGCGAATCTTGGGGCTTTAGTATGACACCTAGGTTTACAGCTGACAAGACAGCTGTAAACCTAGGTGTAAAGCTGAAATAAAGATTCAATCATGTGTCAGGTCCATTTTCGAACTGGCAAGCTGAGGATAGCCGAGCTCTCGATAGCGCAGGAGGCATCTTTCGCCACCGCAATACCGCTCGGCGCGAGTTGCGCGACGTGGGGCGCAAATGGGACACGCCTCCGCGAGCGGTCCGCACCCAATGTGGCAAAATCGAACTACTAAGGGGGCTCAGAATGCTCAAGATTATTGCCTGCGACGACGACGTCGCTTTTCTAGATAGACTGCACCGGATGATCGACCGTTGGTCGAGCGAGACGGGCACGGCGGTCGATGTTGCGCTCGTCACGCGCGGCGAGGACCTGCTGGCCCGCCATGCCGCATCGCGCGCCGACATCATTCTGCTCGACATGATCATGCCGCTCGTCAACGGCATGGACACCGCGCGCGAATTGCGCCAGGCCGATACCGCCGTGCGCCTGGTATTTCTCACCTCATCGCCCGAGTTTGCACTGGAGTCCTACGAGGTCCGCGCCTTCGACTATCTGCTCAAGCCCGTAACTTATGAACGCCTGGCGCAGTTACTCGACGAGCTTTCGAGCATGCGCCCGGCGGCAACCGACGAACTCGTAATCAAAACGTCCTTTGGCTACCACGCCCTGCGCCTGTCCGACATCGAATATGCCGAGGCGCGCAACAAGCACGTGGTCTTCCACCTGCGCGACGGACGCGATATCGAGGCACTCGAATCGTTCCGCAGCGTCGAGGACCGTTTGGCGCAAAATGCCACCTTCTTTAAATGCCACCGCAGCTACCAGGTCAACCTGCGCAACATCGATCACTTTGACCGCACGGACATCGTCATGCGCTCGGGCGCGTGCATCCCGCTTTCGCGCAGCTGCAAGCAGGGACTCCAAGACGCCTACTTTGCGGCGCGCTTTGAGGGCGGGAGGCGCTGATGGTCTCCTCGGTCGAAATGGTCCTTTGGGCAATCCACCACGCCACGACGCTGCTCTTTGGCGTCTTTGCCTCGGCGGCGCTGTGCGGTGTCGAGATCAACCGGCGTCATGCGCTTGAACTGGTGCTGGTCGGTGCCGTAACTGGATGCGCATTTGGCCTCGCCAATGCCGTCGGCGGCGAGCTTTTCGCCCGCCAGGTATATCCGCTCGTCGTGCATCTGCCGCTCGTCATCTATTTGTGCGCGCGCTACCGCCTGAGCCCGCTGCTTGCCGTGCTCGGCATTACGAGTGCCTATCTGAGCTGCCAGTTTAGCAATTGGATGGGCATTGCCGCATTTGCCGCAACCGATTCTCAGATCGCGTACTATCTGGCGCGCATCGCGACCACACTCGCCGTCTTTGCCGTCCTGTTGCATTGGGCCGGCGACATCGGTCCGCGCTTGGCGATTAAAAGCACCACCGAGCTGGGCATCCTTTTAATCCTGCCGCTCGTCTATTACGTCTTTGACTATGCCACCAACGTCTACACCACGCTGTTCCACTCGGGCTCGGTGGTGACGGTTGAGTTTTTGGCATTTGCGCTCTGTGCCTTCTATCTTATGTTTCTTGCCGTTTACCTGCGCGAATACGAAGAAAAGGAAACCGCCGAGCGAGAGCGCTGGATGCTCGAAACCCGCGACAGCGCCGCCATCAAAGAGCTCGAGGCTTGGCGTCAATCTGGGCGCGAGCTGTCGATTCTTCGCCACGATATGCGCCACTTCCTACGCGGCCTGGCCGCTTTAATTGAGGAGGGCCACGCCGACGAGGCGCTCAAACGCATCGACGAACTCTGCGAAGCCGGCGACCGCACCGCCGTACGCCGCTTCTGCGCCAACGAGACCGTAAACATCGCGCTTTCGTCATTTAACTCGGATATCAATAGAAACGGCATTACCGCCAACCTGCGCGCCGCCGTACCCGAAACCATCCACGTAGGTGACGCCGACCTGTTTAGCGTGCTCTCAAATGCCTTGGAAAACGCCATCACCGCCGCAAGCACCGCACCCCAAGGAAAGCGATTCGTTGACTTTGACCTGCGATTAGAGGACGGCCAGCTGCTGCTGTTAGTTTCCAATACGTTTGACCGCGCGCCGCGCATGGTCGACGGCATGCCCGTGACCCGGCATGCGGGCCACGGCTTTGGCACCAGGAGCATCAAACTTGCCGTGGAGCGCATGAACGGCAACTGTCAGTTCCGCATTAACGGCGATCGGTTTGAGCTGCGCGCTGTGATGTAGGGGCGCGATAAGCCGGCGCCGCGCTCGACCCGTCAGGGCCGCCTTACCGGCTCCGGTCC
>CAJMOM010000133.1:0-4690 GCA_905215005.1 uncultured bacterium
CGGGAATCTGGGCGTACACATTTCCTACACATTTTGTGATCCGACTAACGTTTGCCAGCCGTTACCTACCGCTCGCCGAGCATCTCTTCTATATAAGGCAGACTCATGGTTAAAGCGGATACGTCCCCCTAGCTAAAGCACAGCCAGCATCGAGCAACTCATCACGCTCTTCCACCGAGAACCCCTCGGCGTAGACGCGCACCACTGGTTCGGTCCCGCTAGGACGGACCAGCAGCCACGTGTCATCCTCGAATGCCAAACGCAAGCCATCCATATGACTAACGTTTTGCGGCACCTTGCCACAAATCGACTTGGGGTTTACGCCCGGCAGCAGGGTTCGCAACGTTTCGGCATCTTCGGCCTCAAGGCGTAAATCGCGTCGACCGTAACTCGTCTTACCAAAACTGTCCTCGAGTTGGTCGACCAGAACGCCCAAAGGCGCGTCCGTCTTTGCCATAAGCTCACACAGAATCAGACAGGCGAGGATTCCATCGCGCTCGGGCATATGCGCGGCGATGCCGATACCACCGGCTTCTTCGCCGCCTATGAGGACGCCGCCCTTCTTCATCTCCGCCGCTATATATTTGAAACCGACTGGTTTGACGGTCACGCGGCAGCCAAGCGCCTCGGCAATGCGACGCACGAGCGTCGAGCATGAAAGATTGACGACGACGCGCCCCTCCAAATTACGAAATTGAACCAAGTCGCCCAAAACGAGCGCCATGATCTGATGCGGATGTATATATCTGCCGCGCTCGTCAACCGCGCCGATACGGTCGGCGTCGCCGTCGGTCACCAGGCCAGCGCAAGCTCCGTCCTCGATAACCGTGCGCTCGCAAGCGTCCACCCAAGGCTCAACGGGGTCGGGGCAGATATCTTCTTGGTCAGACGCCTGCCCGGCGTGAATCTCGTGCACCTCAACGCCAAGCTCGCGTAGCAAGTCGGCCAGATAGCCCTGGGCTGCGCCGCCCATCGGATCGACAACCACGCGCAGGTGCGCGGCGCGGATGGCTTCGGCATCGACAAACGATGTCACCGCCTGCATATAGTCAGGAATGATATCCGCGGTGCGATATTGCCCCTCGATCCCCATTGGCTCGGGAGCCATGGTCTCTTCGAGCTCTTCGATGACATCCTGGTTGGCGGTCGAGCCGTCACCCATGCGAATCTTGAGGCACAGATAACCCTGCGGATGATGGGACCCCGTCACCATGAGCGCGCCGCACGCCTCACCGTCATAAGCCGCCGCCCACGTAAGGGCAGGGGTCGGGACAGGTCGCGAAGCGAGCACGGCGTCCAGCTCGTGCGCTGCTAGCACACCCGCCGCAAGCTCAGCGAACTCGCGCGCCAGAGGCCGGGTGTCGAACCCTATATATACCGTTTTGCCCGGATTGGTCTTTTGCCACAACTCGCCGACGGCATCGGCGATACGGGCAACGTTATCGGCAGTGAAGTCCTCATCGACGCGAGCGCGCCAACCGTCAGTTCCAAAATGAATTATCGCGCACACGCGCAGACACCTCACAGTGTTTGGATCATGGTACGCGTGAGGTATACCCGCAACACGCACTCAGCAACCTGCCGGCACCAGCATTCACCATTTGGGCAAATGCTGCCGAGGACATGCAAGCAATAAAAAAAACCGCCCCGTATGGAGCGGTTTTGCCCTTTATATATCGAGCGCCTCGGCCATCGCTGCCGTAGTGATTGCCGTGGTTCCACAGCAACTGCCCACCATTGCGGCGCCGGCATGTCTCCATTCGATGCATGCGCGCGCGAAAGCTTCGGGATTCTCGTGCCATACGGGGCCATCCTGAGTCTGGACCGGATCGCCTACGTTGGGACGCACCGTAACGGGAGTAGTCGCCGATGCAACCATCCTGGGCACCGCCGCATTCGCGGCCGCAAGCGAACAGCAATTAACACCAACCGAGTTTGCGCCGTGTTTTTCGGCGTACAAAACGGCTGCCTCGATGTTGAGGCCATCGCCCAGCAGGTCGCCTTTATCGTCAACGACAAAACTCACCAGAACAGGCATGCCGTCGGCGGCATCTCGGGCGCCGGCAAGCATGGGCTGCAGATTACGGATAGACGTCACCGTCTCGATCAGCAGACCGTCAACACCAGCATTGAGCAAGGCGTGCGCCTGTTCGCGCGCAATGCCGCGGATTTCACGATACTCGACAGAGTCCTCGGCAAACCACTCAATACCGATCGGGCCCATCGAGCCCAGCAGTAGCTGAGGGTGCGCCTGGCGGGCATCGTCGACGGCCCCGCGATTGACCTCCGCCACGGACGGCGCAATCTGGTCGTGCTTGAGGGCATAGCTCGATGCCTGAAAGGTATTGGTAATGAGCACCTGCGCGCCGGCGGCGACATACAAGCGATGGATACGAGAAACGGTCTGCGGCTCTGCCAGATTCCAAAACGCCGGTGGAATGTCGGCGGCATCGTACTCACTCAACAAAACACTGCCCATGGGGCCCTGCGCCAACAAGGTCTCGCTCGACAAGCGGCGCGTAAGTTCCTCGGCACCAAAGCGGTTGTAATAACTCGTATCCATATATATCCCGCTATTCCTCGACGCTGATTCCCTGCTTTTCGAGATAGGCGAGCCAGCGGCTCATCGTGTCCTCGGATAGCGCATGCTCCATCATGCAGGCCTCGGAATCGGCTCGCTCAAATTCGACACCGAGCTCCTGAACCAAAAACGTGCGGATGAGGCGATGACGGTACCAGATAGCCGTGCCAACCTCGCGGCCGCGATCGGTCAGGATCACCTTGCCGTAGTGCGATTGCTCGACAAGCTCGGATGCCTTGAGAGCCGAAACCGCTTTATTGACCGATGCCTTGGAGACGCCAAGGCGCTGCGCGATGTCGACCGATCGCACACCGTTGGTTTCCCCCTCTTCGCTTTCAATGCGAACCATGCACTCCAAGTAGTCTTCGTTCGCCACCGTCAGATGCAGTTCGCGCGAGCTATTTGTCGTATCCATGATCTTCCGTCCCTTCTGCATTCAATGGCTGATTCTACCCCATCCAAGCGTCGCGGTATGCCGTGGCATACCGTGCTAGAGTTCTTGTTGCACACGACGACCAAGATTGGAGCGGTCTTTATGGAAAACACCACCACGAACCCCGATGTCCTCGAGCGCTTTTTGCGCTACGTCCAGATCAACACGCAGTCCGAGGATGCAAACTGCGACCAGGTACCCTCGAGCGCCGTTCAGTTTGACCTTGCCAACGTGCTGGCTGAAGAGCTGCGCGAGCTTGGTGCGGAAGATGCCCACGTGACCGAGCACGCCTATGTCTGCGCGCATATCCCCGCAAGTGCGGGCGCTGAGGACAAGCCCGCCCTGGGCCTGATCGCCCATCTCGACACCACCGAAGTTGCACCGGGTGCCGGCGTGAAACCGCACATCGTACACTACGAAGGCGGCGACCTGGTCTGCGGCACGGTTGACGGTAAGCCCGTTGCCATGAGTACCGCCAAGCTTCCCGCCCTGAACGACCTCGCGGGTGAGGACCTGGTCTGCAGCGATGGCACCACGCTGCTGGGCGCGGACGACAAGGCAGGCGTCGCCGAGATCATGTCACTTGTCGCGCGTATCGCTCAGGACCCCTCTCTGCCCCATCCCGCACTCGGCATTTGCTTCTGCCCTGACGAGGAGATCGGCCATGGAGCCGAGCTGCTGGATATCGATACCTTTGGCTGCAAGTACGCCTACACGGTCGACGGCGGCCCCATCGGCGAGCTGGAGTGGGAGTGCTTCAATGCCGCCGAGGTGACCGTCCGCTTTGAGGGCCAGTCCATCCACCCGGGCGACGCCAAAGGCCGTATGGTCAACGCAGGCAATCTATTCTGCGACTTCAACGCGTTGCTCCCCTACGTGCAGCGCCCGGAGTATACGGAAGGCTACGAGGGCTTTTATCACCTTGAGGGTGTATCTGCGACCGTCGATCACGCCACAGCGCGCTATATCGTCCGCGACCATGACGCCGCCAAGTTCCAGCAGAAACTCGACCTTATTGATGCTGCCGCCTCGATGCTCAACCAGCGTCTGGGTGAGGAGCGCGTGACGGTCGAGATTAAGCAGCAGTATCGAAATATGGCCGAAATCGTTCGTGACTATCCCGAGCTTATTGATGTTGCCAAGGAAGCCTACCTTGCCTGCGGCGTTGAACCCCAAGTGCTGCCGATTCGCGGCGGCACCGACGGTGCACAGCTGTCGTTCCGCGGTCTGCCCTGCCCCAACCTTTCCACCGGCGGCTATTGCTACCACGGCGTCAACGAGTTCGTCCCGGTCAGTTCGCTCGTCAAGATGACCGACGTCCTGCAGGAGCTCGTCGCCCGCTTTGCATAAGCCTGGCTGCATAAGCCCAAAAGACGAATCGCCCCGTCCTCAACCGAGAAAGGGGCGATTTTTTTGCTGCAACGAGAACAGGTTGACGCACGCCAGCCTCTTAACGCAAGGAGTGTCCCAAACTGCCGGCACATAAGGAACGTCCCCAAGTGCCAAGTGCATCAAGAGTGTCCCCTTTGACCAGTCGTTTAAGAACGTCCCCAATGACTAACGTCGCAGGTTGAGGACGGGCAGCGAGCGGGTCGCATTTGAGACAAGGTGACGTGAAATAATCAAAACCACCCCTAAAAGGGGTGGTTTGCTCTTAGGGTATAACCCTTGGATTT
>CAJMOM010000134.1:0-4646 GCA_905215005.1 uncultured bacterium
CATGCCGCGGCTGGCAAAGTACTCGCGCGGACGGCCGTCCTTACCGCGCATAAGCATGGTGTGGTAGAACTGGGCGGTCTCGGCGCACAGATCGTAGATGCGGGCACGTTTGGTACCGCGCTCGCGGCGATCTCCGGTGTCGTGCAGCTCGATACCCGCGCGGTCGGCCAAATAACGGATTGACTCGGGAAAGCTCAGGTTCTCGCGCTTCATGATATAGGTGAAGACGTCTCCACCCTCGCCGCAGCCAAAGCAATGCCACACCTGCGTGGCGGGAATAATGTGGAAGGACGGAGTCTTTTCGCCATGAAAGGGGCAGCATCCCCAAAACTCATGGCCGCGGGGCTTGAGCTCAACCGTTTCCTGCACGATGGCGACCAGGTCGGACGCAGCGCGTACCTGGTCTTTTTCCTCATCGCTAATCACGGATGCTCACCCCCTGCTCGCCCAAGTTGTGACGAATATCTTCGATATTACCCTCGACGGTCGCGATCAACTCATCCAGCGAATCGAACACGCGCGACGGGCGCAGCCAGCGCGTAAACGCCAGCGAAACGGAAGCGCCGTACAGGTCGCCCGTATAACCAATTAAATTAGCCTCGAGATGCGCCGAAGCGGCATCGTCGGCATACGTTGGCGGCAGGCCGACGTTCACGGCAGCGGGCCACACGGCGTCATCGACCAGCACCAGGCCCTCATACACGCCATCGGCAGGCACCTGAATGCCATCGGGAACCTGCAGGTTTGCCGTGGGAAAGCCCATGTCAGAACCCTCGTGACGGCCGCGAGTAACACCGCCGCGCACTATATACGGGCGGCCGAGCAACTCAGCAGCCAGCTCCACATGGCCCTGTCCGAGCTCATGACGGATACGGGTGGCGCAAATGGCCTCACCGCCCTCGCAAAGCAGGTCGTGACCGTACACGTCAACGCCGTGCTCGGAACCCCAGGCGCGCATCTCGGCAACACCAGAAGCACCGCCACGACCCAGCCTAAAGTCACTGCCAACGCGAATCGATCGAATGTCGACCAGACGCGACACCAGCGAGAGAAAATCAACATGGTCAAGCGCCGCAACCTCAGGCGTAAAGGGAACGGCCACCACCGCATCGACCCCAGTTTGAGCCAGGGCATGCAGACGGTCGGCCGTCGTCATCAATTTTTGAGCGGGCGAAGGGCTCACCACGACGTCCGGGTCGGGATCGAAGGTAACTACGACCGCCTTGCAGCCATGGGCACGGGCATCACGGACAAGCGCCGCAATGAGCTCCTGGTGTCCACGGTGCACGCCATCGAACACGCCGATGGCAATCGATGCGGCACCCAGGTGCTCACACTTATCAAACACATCGGCAGTAACGATGCGAGCCTCGTCCGACTCGCCCGCGAAAAAGATACGCGCGAGCTCGCGAGCGGACAACATCATCGAACACCGCCGATTGCCTGCGGAAACACGTGCTCCATGACAAAGCGGCCACCCTCAATGCGGGCGAGCGCCTTGAGTCCCCCATCGAGCACCAGCGCAAACGGCGCCTTCGAGGCATCGAAATCGGTAAGCGCACGCTCAACGGGAATGCGTCGGCCGCAGAGCAGGTCGTCGGCAAGATTGCCCGGCAAGTCAACACGCGTGGCGCCCAGGGCAGCGATGGGATCCAGGGCAAATCCAGCGGCAGACTCGGGAGAAACCTCCTCCACCGCATGACAGGCGCCAATGGAAACAACACCGGAGGCTGTGCGGCGCAGCGCGGAAATGTGCGCGGCGCTCTCGCAGGCGCGGCCCAAGTCACGAGCGAGCGCACGGATATAGGTGCCCTTGCTTACCGAAAACGCCACGGTCCACACACACGTATCACCCTCGCCGCCCACGGCGATCAGGTCGGCGGCATAAACCTCGACGGGGCGCGGAGGTAGGTCCACCGCATTGCCCTCGCGAGCAGACTTGTAGGCGCGAACGCCATTGACCGAGATAGCCGAAAACGCCGGCGGCACCTGCATCTGCGGACCCAGCATGGCGGCCAAGTGCTCACGGGCATTGGCAGGATCGCGGAGCTCGTTGGCAACAGCCACTGTGCGGACCGCCTCGCCCTCCGCATCATCGGTATTGGTCTCGGCACCAAACGAAATGTCAGCGACATAGCTTTTGGTATCGAGGGTTAGCATACCCAGCAGACGGGTGGCCTGGCCCACGCCCACCACCATGACACCCGATGCCATGGGGTCGAGCGTGCCGGCATGGCCGACGCGCCGCTCATGGAGGGCGCGTCGGCATTGCGAGACCACATCGTGGGACGTGCATCCCACCGGCTTATCGACGGCGAGCAGCATATTCAGTTGTGAAGGCGTACGACGAGCCATGTACCATCCAATTAGTTAGAGCTCGACGGTCACCGAAGCGGGATCCTCCCCCACCAGCTCGGCCAGCATGGGAAGTGCCACGGCGAGCGTCTCGCGAATCGTTCCGTTGTTGGAGAAACCGGCGGCAGCATGATGCCCGCCACCGCCAAAGTTGGCAGCAATCTCGGACACATCGAGGTCCCCCTTGGAGCGCAGGTTGCCACGCACCTTGGTATCGCCCTCAATGCCCTTTAAGAACATGCAGACCTCGACGCCCATCACCGAACGCACCACATCGACCAGGCCGTCGCACTCGTCCGAGGTGACGCCGCAGGCCTCAAGGTCGCTCTGGTAGGCATAGCTATACGCCACGCGCCCATGCGCGACCGTCTTAATGCGACCCATGACAATGGACTTGAGGTGCAAAAACTCAACGCGCATGCTCTGGTAGACCTCGAGCGCAACGCGCGCCGGATCGGCACCGTGGGCAACCAGACGCGAGGCCGCATGGAACGCGGCGGCATCGGCGTTTTGGTACTGAAAACGGCCGGTATCGGTAACCAAGCCGCACAGCAGGCAAGTCGCAACGCCATCACGTGCGACAATGCCGCAATTGTCCAAGAAGCGGTCAATGATCATGGCGCAGGCCGCGGCATCGACGCGCCTCAGGCTCAGCTCGGCAAACTCCTCGCGCGCCGGATGGTGATCGAAGCACACCACCTGCTTGGAGCGACGAAGCACCTCGGCGGAGTTGTTCAGGCGCTCGACGACCGGCACGTCCACCGAGATGAACAGGTCCGGATTGCCGGTGTACGCAGATGCCGGCACCAGGCGATCGGAGCCTTCCATAAAGCGGTAGATGCGCGGAACCGGGTCATCGTCTGCCAGCAGCAGCGCAATATCCTTGTTGGGGAAAAACTTCATGAGCGAAAGGCCCAGACCCAATACAGAGCCCAAGGCATCGCCATCGGGAGAAGTATGTCCCGAAATCGCAATGGAGGACGCACCCTCGATGAGCTCGAGAATGCGTCGCTGAATATCTGCAGACTCGCACGAGGCGAGGTCGGCGGAATTAGTCATCTAAAGCTGCCTCCTGGGCGGCGTCCGCTATCGGATAGCCGTCCTCGTCCTTTTCGATCGCAAGCGTGGCGGGAACGTTTTCCAGCGCACGCGTGATGCGCTCGGCCTCATCGGTCGAGCGATCGATGCGAAAATCGAGCTCGGGCGTAACACGCCAATCGAGCGAGCGAGCCAACAGGCTGCGGATACGGCCCTTAGCGCTAGCGAGCGCCTCCATGACCTCGTCGTATCGGCTCGCATCGCACGACACGTACACACGTGCGAACGAACGGTCCACCGCGACCTCGACCGCAGTCAGGGTGACCAGGTCGAGGCGCGGATCGGAAACCTCAAAGAGCAGGATATAACCGAGCTTCTCGCGAAGCTGCTCGCCCAGTCGGCGGGTTGCCTGCGTTTGCTTCATAGCGCTACCCCCTACTCGGTACGGGCAACCTGGTCGATACGGTAACCCTCGATCTGGTCGCCGGGCTTGATGTCCTGGAAGTTCTCCAGGCCAATGCCGCCCTCGGAACCGCTCTTGAGGCTCTTGGCCTCGTCCTTGTAGTGGCGCATCGAGGCGATCTTGCCGTTGAAGACCACGATGCCGTCGCGCACCAGGCGCACGGAATCGGTCGCGGCAATCTCGCCCTCCTCGACGCGGACACCGGCGGCGATACCGACTTTGGGCACCTTGAAGGTGTCCAGGACGGTCGCGGTACCCGTGGCGACCTCGACCTCGGTGGGCTTCAGCATGCCGATACGGGCGGCGTCGAGCTCCTCGAGGCACTTGTAGATGACGTCGTAGCAACGGATCTCGACGCCCTCGCGCTCGGCGGCGGAGCGGGCCTTACCGTCGGGACGGACGCCAAAGCCGATGATGATGGCGTTGGAGGCGTCGGCCAGGACGACGTCGGTCTCGTTGATGGCGCCAACGGCGGAGTGGATCGTGTTGATGCGAACCTCGGACTGATCCATCTTGTCGAGCGAGTCCTGAAGAGCCTCGATGGAGCCCTGGACGTCGGCCTTGATGATCAGGTTGAGCTCCTTGACCTCGGCGTCGGCAATGGTCTCGAAGAGGTTCTCGAGCGTGACGTGCTTGACGCGGCTCTGCTCCTCGATACGGGCCTTCAGCGAACGCTCGTCGGCCAGGGCACGAGCCTCGCGCTCGTCCTCGAACACGCGGAACTCGTCACCGGCGTTGGGCACGGACTGCAGGCCCAGGATCTCGACGGCGTCGGAGGGACCGGCCTCGG
>CAJMOM010000135.1:0-4613 GCA_905215005.1 uncultured bacterium
GGACGCCGCCCTCTCAAGGCGGAGATCACCAGTTCGAATCTGGTACGGGCTACCACGCATCTGATACCCGGACTTCCCATGGAAGGCCGGGTTTTTTATTTTCAAACAACCGGCTGCAATTCCCGTTTGAACCAGAGCTTTGCGTTCTGCTTATGGCCCTTACGGGTACAATATCCAAGATAATTTGACTGTTAGAAGGAGCCTCATGACTGAGTCCTCTCAGCATACGTCCAAGCCCCAGGTCGAGGTTGAGGCCTCGGGCGGAGACGACAATAAGAGCGCACGCCGCGGCGCCATCTTTATCGGCGTCGTGCTGGTGGGTTATATCGTCTATCTGGTGGTAACCGGGCAGATGGGGCAGTTCTGGGCCGCTATGTCGAGCGTCCAGGCGTCATGGCTCTTTGTCGCGTGTCTTTGCATGTTCATGTATCTGTTCTTTGGCATTGTGGCCTATGCGATCGCTGTCTGGCTCGACCCCAATTCACCCGTCGGCATTCGCGACCTCATTTCGGTCGAGGCGAGCGGCATCTTCTTTGGCAACCTCACACCTATGATGATGGGCTCGACTCCTGCTCAGATCTACCGCCTGACCAAGGCGGGCCAAAATGTCGGCGAGGCCGGAGCCACGCAATTCACGCGCTTTATCGTGTATCAGTTTGGCCTCGTTGCCTGGGGCGCTATCCTACTGCTTGCTCGCATGCCGTTTTTTGCCGAGCGCTATGGCGACATGACGCTGCTGTGCGTCTTTAGCTTTGGTGGGCACTGCTGCATCTTGCTGGGCATCTTTGCCGTCGCTCTCATGCCTAAGACCGTCACGCGCGTCGCCCATTGCATCATCAATTGGCTCGAGCGCATTGGTGTCTCGGCCACTAAGATCGAGGGTTGGCGCACGTTTGTCGATGGCGAGATCTACTCCTTCTCCGAGAAGTTCAAGCTTTCGGCCGGACATTTTTCTTCCATGCTGCTCACCGTGTTTATCACCATGCTGCAGCTCGCGTTTTTCTATCTGGTGCCGTATTTCCTGATGCTTGCCTTTGGCCACCACGAGGTCGACTTTTTCTCGGTCATGGCCGCGAGCGCCTTTGTCCAGCTGCTGAGCTCTGCGGTTCCCTTGCCCGGTGGAACTGGTGGCGCTGAGGGCGGCTTTGCATTGTTCTTGGGTCATTTCTTTGGGTCGGCTTCGACCGCCGGCTATCTTCTGTGGCGCCTCATTACGTTTATTGCGCCGACCATTTTGGCTGCGCCCCTGCTGGGACTTAAGAGCGCCCACAACGAGAGCATCCATGCGCGCTGGGATCGTGTGATGCGCAAGCTCGGCCGCACGCCTCAGACGCCCTCTGCGCCCACTAAGCCGCACCCCACGAATGCTGTTACCGTTGATCCCAAGAAGCACGCTCAGAAGGCTTCTGGGACCGCTAAGCCGGCTCATAAAGCCTATGTGCGCCAGACAGGCGATGGTATTCGCGTATCTCCGTCGGCACTCAATAAGAAGAAGCATCCCAAGTCGCAGTAGGGCAGTCGTGCGTTCTTCATGATGCGGGGCATATTTGTGCTGTATGGGGGATAATCCTCTTACGTAGATTATCTCTCATCTGTTGATGAATGCTCGCATATCGAAGGGACACGCCCATGGCAACCAGCAAACCGCGTCTTGATCGTCGCATCGTTCGCAGCCGGAATGCCATCCTTTCGGCTTTCGAGCGCCTGCTCATGGAAAAGCCGCTGGCAGACATTACGGTGAGTGCCATCGCGCGCGAGGCCAATGTCGACCGCAAGACCTTTTACGTTCACTTTGGTACGGTTGACGGCCTGCTCGATGCCATTGCCGTCGATGTGGTGGAGATGATTGTCGACTCGGTCGAGAAAACTCTTGCTTCCATGGACGGCGACACCAACGAGCGCGCTCTTGGCGCGGCGGCGACCTTCTTTAAAACCGTTAACGAGGCACTGTGCAACAACTTAGTGCTCAATCGTCAGCTGATCGAGAACATTCCGCTCGATGATTTCATGGCTCGTCTTCGTGCGCCGCTCGAACACGAGATTGCCGAGCGCGATCTGCTGCCCGAGGGCCTTAAGGACGAGATGTTCGATTACTATCTGGCGTTTTTGCTGTCGGGTATTATCGGTATCTATCGTACGTGGGCACTGTCTGACGGCTCGGTTCCTATCGAGCGCGTCTCGGAGGTTGCTAATAATCTGACGTTGAGCGGCCTTTCGAGTTTGGAATCTCGTTTCGAATAGCACATGCGCCTTACCTCCCCTGAGTTGCGGTGAAATAGGGACTGAATAGGTCTTTTAACAACCTAAAGGGGGTGCGGACGATTTCTTGGACCGCGCCTAGGCGTATCCAATTGGGAATCCTCCGATGCGCCTTCGCACGCTTGCATGACCTCGATACCATGTGAGCGTGCGAACTCGACGAGCTCTGCGTTGCGGGCGTTTATGGTGCCGAAGGCGGCGGGGCACACGATAAGGCGCGCACAGTGGACGAGGAGCTCTTTGGCGTGGGCTATGGTTTTATCCCCGATAGGCTCGAAGGCGCGCTCGGCCACGCATTCCGTCGCCAGGTCGCGCGCGAGCTCGCAGTCGATGTCCCCTTCGTGCAGAACGCCCGCGTAGAACGCCTTGCCCTGCCGGATGAGCTGGCGAAACACAACCGACCCCGTACCTGCGCCGGCGATGACGAACGTGTGCGCATCGCCGTGCGGGCGCCCAATTTCCACGCTGCCGAAGCGCTCGTTGAAGGTGCCATGTTGAAGGCCGTAGAGCTCGCCAATCGTCTCGCGCGTGAATATGTCCTCGGGTGCGCCGGCGCGGAAGACCCGGCCGTCCTTCACGCAAATCACCTTGTCGGCGCTTTTCTGCGCGAGCTCGAGTTCGTGGATGGACATGATGACAGCCACATTCCGCGATTTCGCAAGGTGGCGAAGTATTCGCAGCAGGTCGATCTGGTAGCGGATATCGAGATACGACGTGGGCTCGTCGAGCACGAGCACACGCGGATCCTGCGCGATGGCGCGTGCGAGCATGACGCGCTGGCGTTGCCCGTCGCTTATCTGCATGAAGTCGCGCTCGGCGAGCTCTTCCACATTTGCGGTTTTCATGGCCTCATCGACCCGACTATGGTCGTCGGGCGAGAGTGTGCCCATTCGCCCGGTGTAGGGATGCCTTCCCGCCTCTACGATATCGCGGCAGGTGAGGAGCTCGGTCCGGGGGCGATCTGTCAGCATGACGGCAAGGTTCCTTGCGAACTCCGCCGTCTTCCATCGGGAAATCTCCCGCCCGTCGAGCTCGACCGCGCCGGCAAGCGGTGCCAGATGGCGTGTGATGGTTTTCAAGATGGTCGACTTGCCCGAGCCGTTCGGCCCGATGAGTGCCACGACGTCGCCCGCGCGAACCTCCAGATCGACGCCTTCGACTACGACCTTCTTGTCATAGCCCGCCGACAGGTCGCTTATGTGGAAAAGCGGCGCTCCGTCAGCCTGCGTTTCGACCGGGGCTTCGAGGTTCGACTCCGCTCGGAGGAGATGTTCCGCGCGCAGTTCCGCACGAGCCGAAAGTGCCTTCTGGCGCTTTCGTGCGAGTTCAGGACTGTCTACGCATGGAATGTCCCCTCTGAGCGTTTTGGGCCGCGGCACGAATTCCCCCATCTACCTCACCCGCTTCTTCAACATGAGTGCGATAACCACCGGCGCGCCGAAGATAGCGGTGACGGCGCTGATGGAAAGCTCGACGGGAGAGAACAGCGTGCGCGCGATCAAATCGCAGCCCGCGCAGAAGATGGCGCCTCCCAAGAAGCACGCAGGAATCACGCGGATGGGCTTCGACGACTTCAGCGCCGACTTCACGAGATGCGGAACCGCGATGCCTACGAACGACACCGGACCAGCGAACGCGGTCACGCAGGCGGAGAGCATGCTCGCTAGAAGGACGAGCACCACGCGGAAGCGTGCGACGTTCACGCCGACGCTTTTCGCGTAGGCTTCTCCCAGCTGGAAGGCGGAAAGGGGCTTCGATATCGCAAATACGCATGCACTCACGGTGATCACCACGACCGCGATGACCGCGACGTCGTCCCAGCTCGAACCCGAGAAGCTACCCAAAGACCAGTTGTGCAGGTTCACGATGGACTGGTCGTCGGCGAAGGCGATGAGGAAGTTCGTCGCCGCCGAGCAGATGTATCCCACCATGACGCCCGCCACGATGAGCATGGCCATGGAACTTATGCGCCGTGCGATGAGGAGCACGAAGCCGATGGTGATAAGCGAGCCCAGAAACGCTGCGGCCACCATGGCCGGCGAGGACATGGCCTGGTTCGCGCCCAGAAGTACGATCATCGTAAGCGCGACGACGAACTTTGCGCCCGAGGAGACGCCCAAGATGAACGGGTCGGCGATGGGGTTGTTGAAAAACGTCTGCAGTAGGAACCCGGAAAGCGAAAGTGCCCCGCCGAGAAGCACGGCTGAAAGCACGCGCGGCAGGCGAATCCCCTCGCCCGCGTTGGCCTCCTCCAGATAGCGGTCAAAGCCCCAGCCCCATTTCGTCACGCAGAAGAGCAGATACACCAGACTGCCGAACGGGAGCAGCAGGTTAGAGACAATGAAATCCTCGCC
>CAJMOM010000136.1:0-4592 GCA_905215005.1 uncultured bacterium
ACTGTTCGCGACAAAGACTCGATAGGCAGCCCCCTCTATGCCCTTTTATAAGTTGCGGTGAAATAGGGACTGAATTTGGGGTTGAATCGTTTAAACAGTCCCTATTTCACCGCAACTTATGGGAGGGATAGAAAAAAGGCGGGGGCTCCTAGTGGAGTCCTCGCCTTTTGTGCAGAGGGCGATGGTATTCGCGTATTGCTGGATTAGACCAGGCGGGCGTTGATCGTCTTGGCGATCTCGGCGGCGTCGGTGGAACCCTTGACGGTGGCACGGAAGTCCTCGTCCATGAGCGCCTCGGCGACCTTGGACAGGATCTTGAGGTGCGTGGTGCCGGCCTGTGCACCGGGGATGAGCAGGGCAATAGCCACGTTGACGGGAGCGCCGTCCATGGTGTCCCAACCGGTCACACCGGACTCGTCCTTGACGACGATGACGGCAGCCTCGGTAATGGCGTCGGACTTGGCATGCGGGATGGCGAAGCCCTCCATCATGCCCGTGGTGCCCTCGGCCTCGCGGGCCAGGAAGGCGTTCATCACGGCGTCGGCGTCGCTTGCGATACCGGCCTTGACGGCCTGGTTGGAAACGAAGCTCAGAGCCTCGTCACGAGAAGCGAAGTCCTCGGCGACAAAGACATTCTCGACCTTCACGAAGTCGGCAGCCTCGGCCTTGGGGGCCTCGACGGCAGCGGCCTTGGGGGCCTCAACGGGCTTGGCTGCAGGAGCGGCCTTCTGGTTCTTCTCGAAGTCGTACTTCTTGAAGGCTACGAACAGGATGCCACCGACCACAGCGCCGATGAGGATCGCGAGGACCCACAGCGGACCGTTCTCGACAACGGGCAGGACCAGGAAGCCACCGTGAGGCGCCGGATCGTGAACGTTGAACATAATGGTCAGGATCGAAGCGATAGAAGAACCGAGCATCATGATGGGCATGACGGGCCAGATGTTCTTGGTCATGAACGGAATGGCGCCCTCGGTGATGTGGGTGCAACCAAGGATGAGGTTGACGACACCGGCGTCGTGATCCTCCTGGCTGAAGTACTTCTTGCCGACAACGACGGCAAAGGTGGTAATCAGAGGCGGAACGATGCAGGCGGCGGAGACGGCAGCCATGAAGTTGGTGCCGAAGTTGTAGGTATCGGTGCCAACACCGGCGGCCAAAGCCTCGGTGAGCATAGCGGTACCGGTGACGTAAGCAGCCTTGTTGACCGGGCCGCCCATGTCAAAGGCGCACATGCAGCCAATGGCAAGACCCAGTACAACGGCGCCAGAGGCGGACAGGCCCTTGAGGAAGTCCATCATGGCGGTGTTGATGGCAGCCATGGGGCCGGAAATGCCGAGCATGACCAGGCCGACGATAGCCGTCGAGAACAGCGGGTACAGGAAGATAGCCTTGAGGCCGTCCAGGTTCTTGGGCAGACCGGCAAAGACCTTCTCGAGCAGCAGGATGACATAACCGGCGAGGAAGCCACCGACGATGCCGCCCAGGAAGCCGAAGCCCACGCCGGCGCCACCGGCGTCGATCATGCCGGTCTCGGCGTTAACAGGCAGGCCCTGGATGGCGATCATACCGGCAACAAAGCCGGGGACGAGCGCCGGGCGCTTGCCGATGGACTCGGCGATGTAGGCGGAAAGCACCGGAACCATGAGGTTCATGGCGATGCCGCCGATGATCTTGAGCATCGCAGCAAAGCTGTTGTAGTCAGACGCCGTCGAATCGAAGGACGTAATGCCCCACAGGAACGAAACGGCGGTCAGAACACCACCGGCAACGACGAAGACCAGCATGTGGCTGACGCCGTTCATGAGGTGCTTGTAGATGATGTGGCCGATGGACTCCTTCTCCTCGACCTCGTCCTCGACATCGGCAGCGGCTGCAACCGTGCTGTCGCCCTTGGCGGCGAGCGCGCGGTCAATCAGCTTACCGGCGGCCTCAACGGACAGGGCCTTGGAAACACCAACGGAAACCATGGGCTTACCGGCGAAACGCTCAGCCTGGACATCCTTGTCGGCTGCGACGACGACGGCCTTGGCACCAGCGATCTCACTCTTGGTGAGCTCGTTCTCGACACCGACCTGGCCATGAGTCTCGACCTTAATGGTCAGACCGCGCTCGGCAGCTGCCTTCTCCAGCGCCTCCTTCGCCATGAAGGTGTGCGCAATGCCGGTCGGGCAACCGGTCGCGGCGATGATGTCAAACTTAGCCATGTGTCCCTCCTTCTTGAGTACAGCGCCCGAGGGCGCTCCCCTACACGCGCTTCGATGCGCGTTTTTCCACAACTGAAAGATACCAACCTACCGTCCGCGTGAGAAGAGACAAGGTGCAATTCTCCGGTGAAAGGTTCTTTCATAACCGTAAACGGTAAGTGAAAGTTTACCATCAACACTTGAAACGGCAAGGTGTATCTTGTAATTGAAAATGCCCGTATACTATGGCATTGCGAATCAAATTAGATTTTCATGCCAACCAGGAGCCATCCATGACCGATAGTAGCAAGAGCGCACTTTCCCTCATTAGCACCCACCAGGGATACAGCGAGTCCGAGCAGCGCATTGTCGACTATATATTGGAGCACCAGTCCGAGGCTCCACGCCTCACGGCGGCTCAGCTCTCACGCGCCGCTGCCACGTCCGAGGCGACCGTTTCGCGCTTCTGCCGCAAGCTTGGGTTTGGCAGCTTCCGCAGCTTTCAGTTTTCGTTGGCGAGGGATTTGGAAAGCCAGCGCAACGAGGGCCTGACCGACGAGGTCTCGCTCGACAATATGGAGCAGAGCCTCAAGAACATCCTGGCTGCCAAGGTGAGCGAGCTTAATGCGACCATCGACGGAATCGACCACGATACGCTGGCGGCTGTTGTGCATGCCCTTAAGCATGCAGGGGTTATTGAGTTTGCGGCTGTGGGCAATACGAACGCGGTCGCGCTCGATGCGACGTTTAAGTTTTCGCAGCTGGGCCTGCGCTGCATGGCGAGCACCATTAGCGAGACATCAATCGGCTTTGCGCTCACGTTACGCCCGGGTGACGTCATCGTGCTTATCTCAAACTCCGGCAAATCGCGCCGACTGAATCGCATGGCAAAAGCGGCTCGCAACTGCGGCGCAACCGTAGTCGTCATCAGCAGCGACAGCAAATCCCCGCTCGCGCGTCTGGCAGACTACACCTTTAATACCGTCAACCACGAAGCGCTGCTGACGACGGGCGACTTTGCGTTCTCTAAGATCAGCGCCACGATGATCATCGAAGTCATCTACAACTTCCTGCTGCCCGAGATTGAAGACGCGCGTGAGCATATCAGCTACTACGAGGAGCTCATCCAGCCGGATAAGGTCGTTGAGTAAAACGCGTAGTGGGACAAAAATTTCAGTCTATTTTGTCCCACCAACACCGCTGATACGACCTAACCTCGAGCTTCTTCGAGCATCTGCTTGGCATGCGCTAAGCTTGCCTCGGACTGATCGCCGCTCAACATGCGGGCGATCTCGGCGATACGCGCTTCGCCGGTTACCTCGTCCAAATGCGTCTGGGGAAGATCGCCCGGTTCCTTGCTGACGACATAATGCTTGTCAGCCATGACGGCGACCTGCGCCAAATGGGTTACGACAATCACCTGATGCGTAGCGGCGAGATCTGCCAGCACGCCCGCGAGTGCACGCGCCGTGGAGCCACCGACACCGGCATCGACCTCGTCAAACACCAGTGTATCGACACCGTCCGCGTTACCGAGGACAACCTTACTTGCCAGCATGACGCGGCTGAGCTCGCCGCCCGACGCAATTCGACGCAGGGGACGCGGCGTCAAGCCGGCACCGCTGCGGTATAGCAGCTCGTAGCTCGAAGGACCAACGGGCGTCCACTCGGCACGGGGAAGATCGCGCGACTCCCAGACGAGCTCGGCGCCACCCATCTCCAAGCGAGCCATCTGGCGGCCGACCTCGTGACAGAAGCGCGGGGCCGCCGTATTGCGAGCGCGCTTAAGCGCCTTGGCGGCAGCAAACAGTTCGCGCTCCGCCGCGCCAAGCGCTTCACGCGCCTTTTTGATCTGTTCATCGCCATCATCGACCAGGGACAGCAGCTCTTGCGAGCGATCGCGCATGGCAAAGACATCGTCCATGGTGGGACCCCACTGACGCAACAGGCCCTTGAGGTCGGAATACCGCTCACGCATGCGTGCGAGCTCGCGCGGGTCGAAGGCGACGCCATCGCGATAGGAACGAAGCTCGTTCGCGCAATCCTCAAGGGAGATACAGGCATCCGAAAGTGCATCGGCAATGTCACCCAGTTTGCGATCGACGGTAGCCATACGGGAAAGTTCTGCCACGGCGCTGTTCACGGCATCGAGCGCTCCCCCCTCGGCGGCAAGCGATGCATGGGCATCGTTAGCCGTGGCAACCAGTACCTCGGCATGTTCGGAGCGCGGCAGCAGTTCCTCGAGTTCCTCATACTCGCCCGGCTTGGGGTCGACCTCGCCGATGCGCTCGAGGGCAAAGCGCGCCTCCTCGACGCGGCTCCCCTGCGCACGCGAGGCCTCTTCGACACGTCGAACCTCCTTGGCGGCAGCGCGCGATGCCTTAAAGCAGGCGCGGTACGCATCCA
>CAJMOM010000137.1:0-4563 GCA_905215005.1 uncultured bacterium
GGTTCAAGAGCTGCTGGGTCATGCGAGTCTGTCCACGACGCAGATCTACACGCATCTCACGCCCGATCGGCTTAAGCGGGCCGTGGCTCAAGCCCATCCCCGCGGCGAATAGTTGCTGGGACGTCCCGCGCTGCACTCAGGTGTGTGGTTTTGATTGCGGGTTGGCAGGAAGATGCATTCCTGCTATCATTCATCGGGTTGCTTCACGGCAACATGTTTTTATCACGCACGCGCGGCTACTTCATACCGTGGTGCCCGGGCTTTGGTAGCACATGTCCGGGTTGGTTTTGGAGGATGACCCCGCGCGGAGGCAAACCACAGGAGGTTTAACATGGCTACCAAGATTAATATCCGCACCCTGCTCGAGGCCGGCTGCCACTTCGGTCACCAGACCCGTCGCTGGAACCCCAAGATGAAGCCGTTCATCTTCGGTGAGCGCAACGGCATCTACATCCTCGACCTCAAGCAGACCATCCTCGACGCCGACCAGGCCTACACCTTCGTCAAGAACGTCGCCAAGGGTGGCAACGTGCTGTTCGTCGGCACCAAGAAGCAGGCTCAGGAGGCCGTCAAGAACGCTGCTGAGCGCGCCAACATGCCTTACATCAACCAGCGTTGGCTCGGCGGTATGCTGACCAACTTCGTCACCATCCGCTCCCGCATCAACCGCATGGAGGAGCTCGAGGCCATGGTCGAGGACGGCCGCATGGCAGTGCTCCCCAAGAAGGAGCAGGCTGTGCTCGGTAAGGAGCTCACCAAGCTCCAGACCAACCTCGGTGGCGCCCGCGACATGAAGGGTCTGCCCCAGGCTCTCTTCGTCATCGACACCAAGCGCGAGGAGAACGCCATCAAGGAGGCCCAGCGCCTGAACATCCCCGTCGTCGCTCTGATCGACACCAACTCCGATCCCGACGAGGTCGAGTACGGCATCCCCTGCAACGATGACGCTATCTCCGCTGTCACCCTTATGTGCGAGCTCATGGCTGACGCCTGCCTCGCTGGCTCCGGCAAGGAGCAGGTCTCCGAGGCCGAGATGGCCGCTGAGCCCAAGGCCGAGTAAATCAGTCTTAGTTAATTCTTTTTCATCTCTTTGAAAGGAACCACAATGGCCCAGATTACCGCCGCTATGGTCAAGCAGCTCCGCGAGATGACCGACTCCCCGATGATGGAGTGCAAGAAGGCTCTCGTCGAGGCTGACGGCGACATGGACGCCGCTGTCGACGTTCTGCGTAAGAACGGCCTTGCCAAGGCTGCCAAGAAGGCTGGCCGTGAGACCAACGAGGGCGCTGTCGCCGCGTTCGTCTCCGAGGATGGCAAGACCGGCGCTCTGCTCGAGCTCTCCTGCGAGACCGACTTCGTTGGCTCCAACGCCAAGTTCACCGGCTTTGCTTCCAAGGTCGCTGAGGTTGTCGCTACCACCGAGCCTGCTGACGTCGACGCTCTGCTTGAGAAGCCGATGGGCGAGGAGACCGTTTCCTCCGAGCTCACCGAGATGATTCACATCATGGGCGAGAACATGAAGATCTCCCGCTTCGCCGCCCGTAAGGCCGAGAACGGCGCTCTCGCTTCTTACATCCACATGGGTGGTAAGATCGGCGTCCTCGTCGAGTTTGCTTTCGAGAAGGCCGAGACCGCTCAGGCTGAGTCCTTCAAGACCTTCGCTCACGACGTTGCCCTTCAGGTTGCCGCCGTCGCCCCGATCTGCGCTACCCGCGATCAGGTTCCGGCCGAGACTGTCGAGCACGAGAAGCAGATCTACATGGCTCAGGCTGCCGAGTCCGGCAAGCCCGAGGCCATTCAGGAGAAGATGGCTGTTGGCCGTCTGGAGAAGTTCTACAAGCAGTCCGTGCTCACCGAGCAGGAGTTCATCAAGGACAGCTCCCTCACCATCAAGAAGTACGCTGAGCAGGTCTCCAAGGAGCTCGGCGACACCATTACCGTCGTTGCCTTTGACCGTCTGGTCCGTGGCGAGTAAATAAGCTCTTGTAGCTGGTAATGAGCAGGCTGTGGGTTTTACTCACAGCCTGCTTTTTCATGGCTCTTCTTAGAGCCTTTGATAGAATGTTGAGAGTTCAATCTAAAGGAGGATCGCTTTGTCCGACATCCGATATAAACGCGTGCTTTTGAAGCTTTCCGGCGAAGCACTGATGGGCGACGGCCAATATGGCATCGACCCCAAGGTTACCGACCATCTTGCCAAGCAGGTCAAGGAGCTGCTCGCCGTTGGCCATGAGGTCGGCGTCGTTGTCGGCGGCGGCAATATTTTCCGCGGCATGGCCGGCGCTGCCGGTGGCATGGAGCGTGCTCAGGCCGACTACATGGGCATGCTGGCAACCGTTATGAACGCGCTCGCCCTGCAGGATGCCTTCGAGCATAACGATGTTCCCTGCCGCGTGATGAGCGCTATTCAGATGAACGAGATCTGCGAGCCCTATATTCGCCGTCGCGCCATCAACCACCTTTCCAAGGGCAACGTCGTTATTTTTGCTGCCGGTTCGGGCAATCCGTACTTTACGACCGACACCGCCGCGGCTCTTCGTGCGTGCGAGATCGGCGCCGAGATTCTGATCAAGGCCACCAAGGTCGACGGCATCTATGACAAGGATCCCGTCAAGTGCGCCGATGCCGTCCGCTTTGACAAGATCACCTACCATGAGGTGCTCGTCCGCGGTCTGCAGGTTATGGATTCCACGGCTACGGCACTGTGCCAAGATAACCGTATGCCGATTTTGGTCCTCAACATCGATGGCGAGGACACTGTCAAGCGCGCGCTCGCGGGTGAGCCCGTCGGCACGCTCGTCTATCAGGAGGATTAAGCATGGCAGAGAACATCACCGCCCATATGGACAAGTCGCTCGAGTCCCTCAAGCATAACTTCTCCAAGGTCCGTACCGGCCGCGCCAATGCCAACATTCTGTCCGACATCACCGTCGATTATTACGGTGTTCCCACGCCGGTCACGCAGGTTGCCGCCGTCAAGACCCCCGAGGCCCACATGCTGCTCATCGAGCCGTGGGACAAGGCACTCATCAATGCTATCGTCAAGGCCATCGGCGCTTCCGATCTGGGTATTACCCCCAACTCCGATGGCACCGTCGTTCGTCTTCCGTTCCCGGCTCCCACCGAGGAGCGCCGTCGCGAGCTCGTCAAGGAGTGCCGCGAGTACGCCGAGCAGGCCAAGGTGTCTATCCGTAACATCCGTCGCGACTTCAACAACAAGCTTGAGCGCGATGAGGAGCTCACCGAGGACGATGTCCGTCGCGAGCAGGCCAAGGTCCAGAAGCACACCGATGAGTATGTCGCCAAGGTCGAGGAGCTTCTGAAGGAAAAAGAAGCCGAGGTCATGGAGATCTAAGGTGCAATACGACGAGCATAAACTGGTCGAGTACTTTGCCGACGCCCCTGCGGGCGTCGGTTTTTCCGACCTTGACCTCAATAACATTCCGCACCATATCTCTTGCATCATGGACGGCAATGGTCGTTGGGCCACATCGCGCGGTCTTGCACGCACCGAGGGCCACAAGGCGGGTATCGTCTCCCTTCGTGAGATTATTACCGCCTGCGTGCGTCTGGGCGTCGACGTGCTTTCGGCCTATGCGTTTTCTACCGAAAACTGGAACCGCCCGCAGCATGAGGTCAACGTCTTGATGCACCTGTTTGCCAAGACGTTTATCGACGAGCTGCCGCTTCTGAAGCGCGAAAACGTGCGCGTTGTCTTTTTGGGTGACATTTCCGCGCTGCCCAAGAAGACCCGCGACGTTTTTGAACGCGGTCTTGCCGAGTGCGCCAATCACACCGGCATGACGCTGGCGCTTGCCGTCAACTACGGCGCGCGTGCCGAGATTACCCGCGCTGTCCGTCAGATCGCACTCGACGCTGCCGCCGGTAAGATCGATCCTGGCGCAATTGATGACGACATGGTGGCTTCCCACCTCTATACCGCCGGCCTTCCCGATCCTGAGCTTGTGATTCGCACTTCTGGTGAGCTGCGCCTTTCGAACTATCTGCTGTGGCAGGTGGCTTATTCCGAGTTCTACGTCACCGATACCTATTGGCCCGACTTTGATCGTTGGGGCCTTGTCGACGCCATTTTGGCCTATCAGGGCCGTGACCGTAGGTTTGGTGGACTGAGCAAGACCGAGGAGGCTTAATCGTGTCCGATCGTCCCAAGGCATCTGCTCCCAAGACGCCTGCGCGCAAAGCTACCGCTGCGGGAGCTCCTGCAGCGAAGAGCGGCTCCGGTTCGTGGCTTGCGGGCTTTATTACCCGTGCCGCCGCCGGTATCGTCTACGCCGTCGTCTTTATCCTGTGCCTGGTTATGGGTATCGTGCCCACGGCCATCTTTGTTTCCGTCATGAGCGGTTTGTGCTGCTATGAGTTTTTCCGTATGACAAGGCTCGATGGCAAGATGGCTAACGAGCGCATGGGTATCGCTGCCGCCGTACTCTTTCCGCTGTCGGCGTTGGGCGATTCGATGTTGCTGAATGCCCTGCTTTTTGCCCTGATGCCAGCGCCAGAGTGCGCCGGCGGCGTAAACGACGGCGCCGGCCGCCAGCCCCCAGC
>CAJMOM010000138.1:0-4553 GCA_905215005.1 uncultured bacterium
GGCAGCGCAGGCGTACCGGGCCGAGCGTGCCGCCCGCGTTGCAGGGAGCACGGTGGAGCCGGTATCGTTGCCCGAGTCTGCGTGCGTTGCGTGTGAGACGGCGTGCGATGCCGGGGAGCTTTCCGAGTTGCTCGCTCAGGTTAAGAAGTCGTTTGATACCTACCGTCGTGTTGTTGCCGACGGTGGGTTGTTCTGTGCGTTTGGCTCTGGCTCACCGCATGGGATTTGCCGGGGCTCGAGCTATTTAGACTATGATTCACGGCTTGACGAAGACGTGCTGGTGGGCGAGTACGATGGCGCTACCAGGCATGATGTTCGGCGTGAGGTCGCGATTCCCGAGCTTGTGGATGAGGCTTCGACTGATGGCGGCGACTCGCTCGAGGTTGCCGTGGCACGCATGCGCGAGTTCAATGGGCGTCGCTACGATGGCGTGCTGGATGAGGATCCCGCGCGCCATGTGAATGCGTTTTGGTATGGACTCAAAAAGCTCAGCCAGTATTGCGAGGCCGCCGTGCGTGTGGACGAGCGTGCTTGGGATTGCTTTATCGATAAGGTACAGTTCGCCTACGATGAACCCGTGGGGCGTCTGGCCACGCAGATGGACGACAAGCAGGTTGATGCTTTTGTCGCTGCCGTGGATGCGCTCGGCGCTGACGAGTAAGGGCCTGGTTTGGCGGGAGGTTTCACCATGGAAATCGAAGTTGATGTAGATCAGCTGCGTGAGAGCCTGCTCGACCGTGCAGGGAGTGCGGCGGGCGTGGGCTTTCCCACTGCCATGCTCGACGTAGTGGATATCGAGGACGAGTCGCCCCAAGAGCTCCTAGCCCGAGCCGAACGCGAAGGCCTCGACCTCCGCGACTTTGCCGTCGATGACGACTGCGGAGCGTCTGACGACTGGTGACCCCGGGTCAGTTCATCCTTTTCTTCCTGAGATATAAGAGAAATCCCTTTTTGAACGTCCTTCGGGTTCCAAAAAATAGCCGATCAGTCTTTGTATCTTCCTTGCTGTCAAACTTGATAGCCGTTAGCTCGATCGTACAGATGTAGTCAGCAACTTGGAATAGCCGGTAGGCTCGTGGTGTGGCTTCTCGGTATACGATGACATCCCTTGCTAGAGCGTACTCAAGCGCAGAATGAATGACCTCCGTTACAATCGGTTGGCCGTTGTCGTAGTAAATCTTAACGGTGTCGTATCGCTGGAAGAATTCCAGATGGTCGAAAAGTTCAACTGTGAGGTCTCGCCTCATTCTCTCCGCGAGACCGTTTTGATTGCCGGCGAATTCGCTCATTCGGTATTGCAGACAGAGATAGCGTATGGGGAGATGCTGAATGAACGCGCGAAATGCGCTCAACATGTGCCTTCGCTGCTCCTTGGGAAGATCTTTGTAGTCGCCGTTTCCATTCAGTAGGGGTCCTGCATGAAAAGGCGTATTGGGAAGCGAGGACTGCGACAGGGCGCGCTCGTAGCGGTCAATGCGTTCAACGATTGCATCGTTTTGATCGTGAAAAACGAGGGTGACGAGGTAGTAGTTGGAGACGCCTCCGAGGTCGCCAGATTCGTCAACAAAGACGGAGAGTTCGCTCATGGTGGGCCTCCATTTTTTCAAAAAAAATGCCGGGGGTAAGACCCCGGCTCTTGGAGGCCCCTCTTTTGGAGGGAACCATATTCTTTATACCATGAGATCGGACGGCCTTCAAATGGCGCATTGTGGATGGGATGGCGCGCCTGATAGAGCCCTCAATGAATGGCATCTAACTAGCGTTCGTGATATAAAGAAGTCGGTCATCTCAAAAGAGAAGGCTTCCAAGTGCCGGGGACGTTTTCCCCGGCTTTTTTCATTTCGGTGTCAATTCAAATGTTTTTCAACCCATCCCCTTAATAACTTGTGGTGAAATAGGGACTGAAATGGCTGTTCAGAGGCCTATTCAGTCCCTATTTCACCGCAACTTATGGGTGGGGAGGGCTACGATGCCAGGGTGGCGATGACGGCTTCGTCGCCGGCGTATATTAGGGTGTTGCCGTCGGGGATGATGGTTTGGCCGTCGCGTTTGAGCATCACGACGATAAAGGGGTGCTTGCCTTGCGGCACATCGCGAAGACGCTGGCCGGCCAGGCGACCGTGGGGCGTCACGGTGACCTCGCGTAGCGTAACCTCGGCACGCTCTTCAAACGTCGGCGCGGCCATAACCAGAAGGTCGCCTTCTTCAATTACGGTATCACCGTTGGGCAGCACGGGGTGTGCGCCGTCGCGCAGCACCAGGACCACCAGCATATCCGTCGCGCTGCCAATATCGGCGAGCGAGCGACCGGCAAACGGATGTCCCGCGCCCACCTTGAGCTTAACGAACGACATGCCGCCCTCGTCGCGGTAATCGTTAAAGGTGCGGCGCACGTCGCCTTCCGCGTCGATCATGTCGAGCTTCTTTGCCACCGCCGGCAGTAGCGAGCCCTGCACCACAATGCTCGACACGGCAATCACAAACACCAGGTCAAATAGGTCGTGGCCACCGGGAACACCAGCCACCACGGCAAAGAGACTGAACACGACCGAAGCGGCGCCGCGCAGGCCCGCCCAGCTTACGAGTGCGACCTGGCGAGGATTGGTCTTAAAGGGCGCCAGCAGCAGACCGACGGCGATGGGGCGGCTCACGAAGAGCATAAACGCCATGAGTGCCAGGCCCGGCAGCAGCATTTGCGGCAGGCGGGCGGGCGTCACGAGCAGGCCGAGCAAAAAGAAGATGGTCATCTCGGCCATCTCGGTGAGGGTGTCGAAGAAGTGCGCCAGCTCGACCTTGCCGGTGATGTCGCTCGCGCCTAGCACGATGCCGGCAAGGTACACGGCCAAAAAGCCGTTGCCGCCCAGGTAGCTCGGCAGCGCGTAGACGACGATCGTCACGGCGAACAAAAAGATGGTCTGCGCACCCTCGGCTGTTGCCTGCGCGCGTTCGATCAAGCGGCTGGATGTCCAGCCAATGGCAAGACCCAGCCCCACGCCTAGGATGATTTGCTTGGCCAGCAGCACGGGGATGTTAACGTCGCCGCCCGCCGCGAGGGTCGCGAGCACGGCGGTGAGCATGTAAGCGACGGGGTCGTTGGAGCCCGATTCGACCTCGAGCAGCGAGTCGGTGCCGCCTCTCAGCGAAAGGTTGTGCTCGCGCAGCACGCTAAAGACGCTGGCCGCGTCGGTGGATGCCACGACCGATCCCAGCAGCAGGCCGCCGATCCAGTCGAAGCCCAGTACAAAGTGCGCGAACACGCCGGTGATGCCAGCGGTGATGACGACACCGAGTGTGCTCAGCAGCACCGCTGGCACGGCGACAGGTCTGGCGCGGTCGATGTTTGTGTTAAAGCCGCCGTAGAACATGATGAACAGCAGCGCCGTGCTGCAGACGGTTTCGGTGAGCGCGTAGTCGCTAAAGTCGATGCGCGCCGGGCCGTTGACGCCCAGCAGCATGCCGAGCACGATAAAGATAAGCAGGGTGGGGAAGGGGAGCTTTTTGCCGACGGGTTTGATGGTCAGGCACAGAATAATAACGAGGCCGATAAAAAGAAGTATCTGGTTCATGGATGGTGTCCGCTCCTGGGTGGTTGGCGTGGCACGGTCAGTTATCTGCGGTTATTTGTACCCAAAGATGGTGGGTTTATGGGCCTGGATTGCGGGCGCGCGCATTTTCGACACGAGGCGGAGGTGGGGCGGCGCTGGTTGGGGCGTTGGGTCAGACGTCGTGGCGTGAGCGGCGCGGGTTGGCAGGCATGCGCTAGCAGCCGTTGACGGTATGCAACCCTTCCCAGCTTTATTGCAACGGAGTACAATGGGTAACGTTTAAGTTCAACTTGAAGTTTTAGCCGTGGCATTGGGCTTCGGCCGTAATACAGGGAAAGGCGTTCCATGGCGATCTATGTGACATCTGATGCTCACGGGCACGTGCGCGCGCTTGACGAGGCCCTGTCCAAGATCTCGCTGGCCTCCGACGATACCCTGTACGTGCTGGGTGACATGATTGATCGCGGGCCCGATCCGGTTGGCGTTATTAAGCTCGTGCGCTCGCTGCCCAACGCTCGCGTGCTCAAGGGTAATCACGAGCAGATCATGCTCGATGCCATCATTGGCCAAGATCCGCTCGATGCCGAGACCTGGGATATCAACGGCGGTTGGACTACCCGTCAGCAGCTCAACGATATGGAATTTGAGGCGTACGAGGAGCTCGTGCGTTGGATGGCGACGCTGCCGCTCTACGCGGTGGCCGAGACTGACGATCGTCCGTATCTGCTGGTGCACGCCGGTATCCAGACCGAGGCGGCGCGGGCGTTTTTGCTTGAACATGGGGTTGATTGTGCCGATGGTGCGGGAGCGGTGGATGCCGATCGCGAGCTACTGCAGCAGATGCTTGCGGTACAGTCTTCCGATGACTTGCTGTGGATTCGTCACGGCTACTGGGATGCGTCGACGGGGCTGCTTTCCGCCGAGGGCAAGGGCCCGGTCGTGGTGAGCGGCCACACGCCCACGGTGTCGCTTGGGCGCTATTGCGAGGTTGGTGGTCTGGCGGGGCTC
>CAJMOM010000139.1:0-4512 GCA_905215005.1 uncultured bacterium
TCGGTAAAGGCATACATGATGGAGAACGTGAGCAGGCCGTGGTTGCCGGGGCGCCACGGAAAATCGGTCTGCATGTAGTGCAGGGTGTCGTTCATCCAGCCCATATCCCACTTGTAGTGGAAGCCCAGGCCGCCGTCCTGCGGCGGATAGGTCACGAGCGGCCAGGCGGTGGACTCCTCGGCCATCATCATCACGTCGGGGTAGTGCGCCTCTACGGCGCAGTTGACCTGGCGGATAAACGCGCTGGCGTCCAGGTCCTCCTCGGTACCGTACTTGTTGAACTTCTTTTGGCCGGGGTCGTCGATGCCAAAGTTGAGGTACAGCATGCTGGACACGCCGTCCATGCGAATGCCGTCCACGTGGAAGTTTTCGAGCCAGTACAGCACGTTGGAGACCAGGAAGGAGCGGACCTCGCCGCGGGCGAAGTCAAACTTATGCGTGCCCCAGTTGGGGTGAATCTCGTGCTCAAACAGCATGTGGCCGTTAAAGGTGGCAAGGCCGTGGGAGTCGGCGCAAAAACCGCCGGGCACCCAGTCCATGATCACGCCAATGCCCGCCTCGTGGCACGCATCGATAAAGTGCATGAGCTGCTGCGGGTTGCCGTAGCGCGACGTGGCGGCATAGTAGCCGGTCGTCTGGTAGCCCCAGGAGCCATCGAAGGGATGCTCCATAAGCGGCATGACCTCGATATGCGTGTAGCCCATGTCGCGGACGTAGTCCACGAGCTCCACCGACAGGTCGTCGTAGGTGTAAAACTCACCGCGCTGCGCGGGGAAGGGATCCATGGGACCGGGGTAGTTGCCGTACTCGTCGGGCTCGCCCTGCGGCGCGTCGCCGTGACGCTTCCACGAGCCAATATGCACCTCGTAGATGTTAAGGGGTTGCGACATGTGGTTATGGCCGGCACGGCGCTTGAGCCAAGCCGCGTCGTTCCACTGGTAGCCATCGAGGGTCCACAGCACGCTCGCGGTTCCCGGAGGGCACTCTGCCTTAAAGGCGTACGGATCGGCCTTGTAGAGCTTTTCGCCCTCGTTGGTCTCGATGAGATACTTATAGAGCTGACCCTGCTCGGCGCCAGGAATAAAGCCTTCCCAGATAGTGCTCGTATGCACGGGCACCAGCGGGTTGGCTTGCTCATCCCAGTCGTTAAATTCGCCAATGACGTGAACGCTCTTTACGTCGGGCGCCCAAACGCAAAAACGCCAGCCGCGCGTACGGTTCTGCGTATCGGGGTGCGCGCCCATCTTTTCCCAGCTGCGCTCCCACGTACCGATGCCAAACAGATAGACATCGTCCTTGGTGAGCTCCGGTGCGTGCGGGGCGACTTTACGGGTAGCAGGCTTTTTGGTTGCTGGCTTTAGCTTTGTATCGCTCACGTTTGATCCCATCATGACGCGGCAGCGTGTTGCCTTGGTGACTAGATGCGAAAGGTCCAAGGCTGCACGAATCGAAGGGACGGCGAAGTTTCTGTGATTCGTTCCACCTCGCGTGCTCGGTGGAACTTTCGGCAAAAACTACGATAACACCTGTACGTTAGTTTTATGAACGAAAGCGGATTTGCGGTGGCGTTTAATCGGTGGGCGCCATGTTTATACCACTTGCAGAATTGCCGTGGTAAAACTCTTGACAGTTTTACCAATTAGGGTTTCTAGATAGTTAGGTTGACGTTTGGTAAAACGTTTTTAGCAGGTTGTTTATCCTTTGACATCGAAAGGCTCGTTTATGGACCACATCGCCGCCTCAAGTGTTGCTTTTATTTTCGATTGCGATGGCACACTGGTTAATAGCGCCCCCGTTTGGGCCTATGCCCAGCCCGAGTTATTGCACCGCCACGGTATTGACGTGACGGTCGACGATTTTGCCCAGTTTGAGCATTTGTCGCTCGAGGACGAGTGCCAGGCCTACCACGACACGTGGGACATTGGCGCAAATGGCGAAGAGCTCTACCGCGAACTGAGCGACATCCTGATCGATGGCTACTCCAAGGTCCCGCCGCGCGAGGGCCTGCTTGCATTTTTGAAGCAGGCGAAGGAGGCCGGTATTGCCATGTGCGTGGCCACGTCCACGCCGGCCGAGCTGGTTACGCCTGCGCTTGCGGGCGCCGGGCTCGATGCCTATATGGAGTTTGTGACCACCACGGTCGAGGCGGGGCGCTCCAAGCAGTTCCCCGACGTGTACGAGCTGGCGCTGCGTCGCCTGGAGGAGCGCCATGGGCACAAGTTTGAGCGCGCGTGGGTGTTTGAGGACGCCGTCTTTGGCCTTAAGAGCTCTGGCACCGCCGGCTTTAAGCGCGTGGGCATCTATGATCCGCACGGTCGCATGGAGCGCGACGAGGTTCGCGACAACTGCGAGATCTTTATCGATAGCTATAAGGACCTGGATCTGGCCCGCGTGCTTTCGTTTGAGGGATAGGCGAGGGCTGTGGTTTGCAAGGTATTACTGGTCTGCGGCTCGCCCGTGGTGGCGAGCGCGGATTTACTGCGTCAGCTGGCGGGTGAGTGCGACCACGTTGTCGCCGTGGACCGCGGGCTTGACGCGCTGTTGAGCGCGGGGCTAGGTTGCGACGTATATGTGGGAGATGCCGACACGGTGAGCGACGCCGGCCGCGCGTTGGTCGATGCCGCCGAGGCCTTTGAGGTAGAGCGCCACGACCCCTACAAGGACTATACCGATCTGGCACTGGCGCTCGATTCCGTCCGCCGTCGCTGGCCGGGTGCCGAAGTGGTTGCGACCTGCGCCACCGGCGGCCGTCCGGATATGGCCCTGTCCGTACTGGGGCTGCTCGCGGGCTACGAGGATGCTCCTATCTGGATCGCCGAGGACAAGGTGGTCGCTTGCATCCTTCACCCAGGCGAGTCGTGGACCATCGAGGACGCCGAGGGCAAGACGTTCTCCATCATCGCCATAGCCCCTAACACCGAGATAAGCGAACACGGCCTAGAATGGGAGCTAAATCACTGCCCTCTGGGACTACTGGCTGACACCGGCATCTCCAATGTCGTTAGGGGTACGGCCAAGATCCAAGTTCATCAAGGCGTTGCGATCGGCTATTTGCTGGCGTGAGGGTTTTATCGGGACTGGGCTGAATTGGCTAATTTTGGCAACGCAAAAAAGGGTAAGTAAAATAAGTGGTTGGAAGTTGTTAAACGATTGTTTGGTTTCCGCGAACGGGATTCTGTTTAATCCAACCACTTATCTAACAACCCGCTCGTATGCAAATCTAACCACATGCTTAACAACTTTGCTTTTTGATTAAAGGCCTGAAGTCCACCACGCCTTGGCGGGAAAGTCCTTTCCCCGTTGAGTATTCTCGATCGCGCTCGGGGTTTTCCTCGACGAATTTCCACACACCCTTTGCTATGAGAGAGATGAGCCCTTCAAGCTTGACGACGCAATCGAACTCGCAGTCTTGTTGGCTTCCATGGCCGATTCCTTTATGCCCATAACTCGCGATTATCCCGCGCGCATCGCCCTGAACGCAAACCCCGATGGCTTTGTAGGGGCTATACGCTTCGCCCCTTCCCTCGATGACCGACGACCCCGCATGGATCACCGCGCAGCGAAGCTGATAGAGATCCGATGCCGTAAAGATGCCTCGATCCTCTATCGTCTCAAACCCCTCTTTTATCTCATCTGGGCGCTTCTCGCCCTTGCGCGCATTGGTCATTTTTCTCCCATCGTTCGGGAGCTCCAGGTACTCCTTGCACCATTTTCGGTAATCCGTCCCGTCGATGTTTGCGCATACGTCTGGGATGGTCACTACGAGAGTCAAAGCGGCGAGCAGCAGCCCTGCGTCGAAAGCTTTTTCGCATTCTTCCACAAGTCTGCTGGGCGTACGGCAGACGACGGTGGGGAACCCGTATTCGTTGTCGCTGCATTTTAAACACGTAGAGGGCATGGGCTCCCAATCGGCAATTGCTGCTATGCTCATAACACCTCGCCCGTTTCTGCGTCGATTCTCAGATCTGTCCTCAGTTCGATAAACTCATCCACCATCTCGTCGTCGCGGTCGGGCTCGGTCACGAAGAGCGGTTCCGGGACGTCGATGCGCAGGCCAATCGTCAGGCTGCTGCACGCGATGATGCGATTGAGATGCGGCTCGGCAGTCCCAGTAGTGAAGGCGGGGCGTAGCACTTCGCGCACGTAGTTGACGATACCCAAAATCTCGTTCACGTAGTCGAACGCGAACTTCTCGGCCATGGTCGGTCCTCCCTGGCAAAGACGATTTCAACCAGAGATTTTATAACTTCAATGAGTTGCTCCGCTTTAAATCCAACCATTGGCTTAACAAAATGGTAGGAGACTTTTTTCAACCAGAAAACTAATAAACCCAGCAAGTTATTTTCATACCCGCCAAAATAGCTAATTCAGTCCCATCCCAGGAAAACCCGTAAGATACGACAATCAATCAAAATTCCCCCTTGCATCAAGCAAAACATTCCCCTATAGTATTTCCTCGTTACGGGGGCGTAGCTCAGCTGGGAGAGCGCTTGACTGGCAGTCAAGAGGTCA
>CAJMOM010000140.1:0-4484 GCA_905215005.1 uncultured bacterium
TGCAGCACGTCCTCGCAGATGGAGCGCAGGCCGTTGTGGCCGGCGTGGCCGCCGCCCACCTTAACGCGGACGTCGCCGGCGGGAATATCGAGCTCGTCGTGGATTACGAGCAGCTCCTCGGCCTTGATCTTGTACTCGCGGCAGAGCTTGGAGATGGGGCCACCCGAGGTATTCATATACGACTGCGGCTTGACCAGCACGATCTGGCGCTTGCCGTTCTCTTCCTCGGCATCGTTGATATTAATGAGCGCGACCTCGGCGCCTGCTTGGTTTTTCCAGTACGTGACACCGGCCTGACGGGCCAGCTCGTCGATTGCCTTAAAGCCGGCGTTGTGGCGGGTCTCGGCATACTCATCGCCGGGGTTGCCAAGTCCGGCAACCATGCGAATCTTAAGCGGCTGTGCAGCTGCCATGTTCATCCTTTCGTTGATTTGTCGCCTGCTATGGTGAGCGACCCTGTTGCCGCTGTCAAATGGAGGGCAATTGAGGTTGTTTGGGGGCGTTTGGACGGCCGTCAAAATCCGAGGTGGACAGTTAGTTCAGATACGTATAAGTTCTGAGGACTCGAATTGCTCAATTCAATGCCGATACGTTGTTTTGGAACTTTAGTTAGTCCATATGACGCTGTTTTGAAGTCTACCCCGCTTTCAAATAGGGCGAATGGTATGGAGATAGCTGCAAAACAGCCTAATTCAATGTGTCTATTTATACGTATTTGAACTAACTGTCCAGCCCTGTTCGACGGCGCACGGGTGATTCGCCGTTTAGACCGGCGCAAGGCCGATTCCGGCCCGCAGAGCGTTGAGCCAAGCGGCCTGACGCTTGCGATAGCCCTTGATGCGATATCGGAATCGGACTCCTGCGAGTCGATGCATCGTTTGGGCGAAGGCTTCGAGTGCAACAAGGTCTTTCATTTGGTCGCGATTGATAACCAAGACGTGGATGCCCATTGCCTTGAGGCCATTATTTCGATTGCCATCGTGGATGCGAGCGTTTTGAAGCTCATGCCCAATTCCGTTGTATTCGTTGTCGACTCCGGCGGCCGGGCAATATAGGTCGCAGATGGCGTAAGGGATGCCGGAGGACATGTTGACCGCAAGAGTGTCGAAGTCGATTCGATAGTTGAGTAGCAGGCCTCCCATGGGCAGGCTGCAACATCCGAATCCGCCAAAGCGCATGGGCGCTCCGAGAACGGCAAACATTAGGGATTCGGCTGGGGATGCAGATCCGGGTCGGGCGAGATTGACTGCCGTGCGAAACGAGGTGTATGAGCTACTTTTGGCGAAGCGTGCGACCGCCTCGAGCTCTTCGATGGTTGTAGCGGGTTCGCATCTATAGTGTGCCTGTTCGTAGCGTGTTTCGGCTGGCTTTTCGGGTGTCGGTTGGTCGCCCTGGCAATCGAGGTCGTCCATCGCTTCGTAGCCATCGCCCTTGGGCCAGATGTCGTCATAGGCAATGGGGTATGTTGCCCCGGGAGGAAGGGAGTAGGTTCCGAGCAGTTCCATGAGAAGCATCAAGGTTTTGGCGACTGATTCATTCTTGGAACAAAGCATGGCTGTCATGGCAGGAGACGTTGCGTAGATGTCGGCCTCGACGTGCATAATTGCACCTTCAGGAAGCGGAGCAGAGAGAATATGCTGAAGAAGTCGCTTGTCGGGGCGTCTGTTGTCTTCGTCTGAAACGAGAAGATCGAGCAGTTCGGAATCATCTTCATTCCAGGCGTCGAGTATCGAAAGTGCGCCAAAGTCTATCGCGTCATTATTGGGAATGCAGCTAGCCAAGGCCTGTGCTTGCTGGTCACTATCAACGGAGTCCCAGGGTAGGGCAGAGTACGCCCGTCGTGCGCGACGAATTGCGCGGAGGGCGGAGAAATGTGAAATCACGGTCGTCATAGCTATAACGTACTAAGTTGGCGGCAGAATGCGACCGCCGTGACGTTCTTTTCGCCCAGCGGGGCGCTGCGTGCCACGAACGGCTGGGTGTTATGAAATCGGTGGAATCGGTTGAGGGGATTGCAGGAAATTGAGCTCTGCCGCGAAGGTTGACGATAGCTACTGGGCAGTTAGTTCAGATACGTATAAGGCGGCGGGCGTTCGAGGGCGATTTGAGGATAAATATGCAGCGGTTGTACTCGAAAACGATGAGCTTTGGATGGCATGGCATCCGCCGGGGAGCTCAGAAGGCTCCGAACGGCCCTTTGGAGCTTTAAAAAATACGTATCTGAACTAATTGTCCAGGGCGGGTTGGCGAGGGGTAGAAAAAGGGTCGGAAGCGAGCTTCCGACCCTTTAAAAACACCAAAGATGATGAGATGCACGCTGGATTACAGCGCGAAGTCGCCGCCGACGAGCGTGGAGACGGGCTCCTCGTGGTAAACGGCGGAGATGGCCTGAGCGAACTCCTCGGCGACCGAGATGGTCTTGATCTTGCCGCCGACCTCGACGGGAATGGCGTCGGTGACGAGGCACTCGACGATCGGGGCGTCGTTCAGACGCTCGATGGCCGGACCGGAGAAGATGCCGTGGGTGGCGCAGACGTAGATTTCGCCAGCGCCCATAGCCTTGAGCTCCTTGACGTTGGCGCACAGGGTGCCTGCGGTGTCAATCATGTCGTCGTTGATGATGCAGGTCTTGCCCTTGATGTCACCGATGATGCCCATGACCTCGGCGGCGTTGTGGCGCGGACGGCCCTTGTGGGCGATGGCCAGGTCGCAGCCGAGCATGTCGGACAGCTTCTTGGCGGCCTTGGCGCGGCCCACATCGGGGGAGACGACAACCAGGTTGTCGGTGTCGAAGTGCATGTCGTTGTAGTACTGGCCAAACAGCGGCAGTGCGGACAGGTGGTTAACCGGGATATCGAAGAAGCCCTGGATCTGGCCCTGGTGCAGGTCGAGGGTGATGATGCGGTTGACGCCGGCGCGCTCGAGCAGATTGGCGACGAGGCGGGCGGTGATGGGCTCACGCGGGCCGGCCTTGCGGTCCTGGCGGGCATAGCCGTAGTGGGTGATAACGGCGGTGATGGAGCGGGCGGATGCGCGCTTGGCAGCGTCGGTGGCGATGAGCAGCTCCATGAGCATGTCGTTGACGTTGCCGCCGGCCACGGACTGAATCAGGAAGACGTCGGCGCCGCGGACGGTCTCGTCGTAGCGGGCGTAAATCTCACCGTTGGCGAACTGCTTTAGCGTAAGGCCCGAAAGCTCGACCCCAAGGTACTCAGCGATCTTCTGAGCGAGGGGACGGTTGGAGGAACCGGAATACACGCGGATGGACTTGCGCATATTCTCCGACTTCTCGGGATCATTAATCGGCATTACCCTTCTCCTTTATATCGAATGCCATATAGATGCCTTGTTGCATTGTAACCGCGCGACGGGGTTAATCGGGTCTTGATAACGTCTTTACCGTCAACGGACACGAACCGACCACTCATCCGGTTGCGCAGGTCACGATAGAAAAAGGAGCCGCCCCCATGGGAACAGCTCCTTAGATGCTTGGTAAAACGTTATACCTCGTCGTCCTCGTGCAGACGGCGGCGATAATCGGCGGCCCAGCCCTCAATGTTTACCTGACGGGCGCGGCCCAGGCCGAGTGCGTCGGCCGGGACTGGCTCGGTGATGACAGAGCCGGCGGCCACAAGCGCGCCGTCGCCGATCTGGGCGGGCGCGACCATCATGGTGTCGGAGCCGATGAAGGCATCGTTGCCGATGACGGTCTTGTGCTTGTGCACGCCGTCGTAGTTGCAGGTGATGGAGCCTGCGCCCACGTTGACGCCGGAGCCCATGGTGGTATCGCCGATGTAGGACAGGTGCGGCACCTTGGAGCCCTCGCCGATCGTGGACTTCTTGATCTCCACGTGCGTGCCGGCCTTGGATCCGTCGAGCATGTGGGTGCCCGGGCGCAGGTAGGCGCGTGGGCCGCAGTCGACGCCGTTCTCGATGACGGCCTCGATGGCGATGGTTTCATCGATGGTGCAGCCGCTGCCGACGGTGGTGTCGGTGAGGCGACTGTTGGGGCCGAGCTGGCACTCCTCGCCCACGGTGACGTGGCCGATCAGGTGCGTCTGCGGCCACACGACGGTGTCGCGGCCGATAACGGCATCGGGGCCGATCCAGGCCTGCGTGGGGTCGATGAAGGTAACGCCCTCGGCCATCCAGTGCTCGTTGATGCGGTCGCGCGCGATAGCGGTGAGCTGCGCGAGCTGGATGCGGCTGTTGACGCCCAGGCCATCGCGGTAGTCATCGCAGTGGAAGATGGAGACGGCCTGGCCGTGGCTTTTGAGAATCTCGAGAATGTCGGGCAGGTAGTACTCGGACTGCGCGTTGTCGTTGCCGATCTCGTTAATGTGGGCGGCGAGCTGCGCGCCGTCGAAGGCGTAGCAGCCGGCGTTGCACTCGAGCAGCGTGGCGGCCTGCTCGGGCGTGCAGTCCTTCTGCTCGATGATGCGTTCGATCTGGCCGTCGGCGCCTAGCTTGATGCGGCCGTAGCC
>CAJMOM010000141.1:0-4415 GCA_905215005.1 uncultured bacterium
CATGGACATAGAAGCGGGCGCCACAGCCGACAGGATCTCCTCATGGTAGTCGGGCTCGCTTTGCGACTTGACGAACTCGACAATCTCGTTGATTTCGTCGTCCGAGACAAAGCAGCCCTGGATACGGCGAGGCTTACCCCAGTCGACCTTGGAGAACAGCATGTCGCCCAAACCGGTGAGCTTTTCGGCACCCATCTGGTCGATGATGACGCGCGAGTCGATGCCCGTGGCGACGTTAAAGGCGATGCGGTTGGTGATGTTGGCCTTGATGAGGCCCGTCACCACGTTGGAGCTCGGGCGCTGCGTGGCCACGATAAGGTGGATACCGGCGGCACGGCCCAGCTGAGCAATACGCACGATCGAGGCCTCGACATCCTTACCGGCGACCATCATCAAGTCCGAAAGCTCGTCAATGATGATGACCAAGTAGGGCATCTTTTGCGGCGGGTTGTCGTAATGCTCAAACTCGCCGGCGGCCTGCTTTTCGTTGTAGGTCGAGATCTTACGCACGTTGAGACGCTCGAAGACCTTCAGGCGACGCTCCATCTCGGACACGGCCCATTGCAGAGCGCTCGCGGCCTGCTTGGGCTCGGTCACTACAGGCACGTAAAGATGCGGCAGACCGTTATAGCCCGCAAGCTCGACGCGCTTGGGGTCGACCATGATCAGGCGAACGTCCTCGGGAAGGGCGCGCATGAGCAAGGTCGTGATGATGGAGTTGATCATGACCGACTTACCGGAACCCGTGGTACCGGCAATCAGCAGGTGAGGCATCTTGGCGAGGTCGGCGACGACCGGCGTGCCCTCGGCGTCGCGGCCGATGGCGAGCTCGAGCGGACCGCCCTTCACATAGGGCAGCACGTCGCCCAGGTTGACGTTTTGGCGCTTACGATTGGGGATCTCGATACCCACAAGCGAGGTACCGGGGATCGGGGCAAAGATGCGCACCGACTGGGCAGCGAGCGAAAGCGCGATGTCGTCCTCGAGGCTCGAGATCTTGCTCACGCGCTCGCCCTCGCCAGGTTGCAGCTTAAAGGTCGTCACCGTGGGGCCGGCGATCCAGCCGACCACACGGGCACTACGACCAAACTCCAACAACGTGGACTGAAGCGACTCGGCAGTCTGTTCCAGCTCCTTGTCAGAAGACGCGGAGGACGCCGATTGCGGGTTGGCATGCAGGATTTCGAGCGGCGGAAGCTTGAGGCCGTCCTCTTCTTCGCCCTCGTTATCTGCGGCGCCGCCGTCCGCTCCCCCATCGCTAGCCGCAGCCGATTCGACAGCACTCAAGGCAGGCGCATCGGCAACCTTGGGATGCTTCAAGAAGTCGGGGATCTGAGGTGCTGCCGAGACAGGATTCACGGCAAACGGCGGCTCGGACTCGTCGATCTTATCGGGGTCGTCTTCCATCGAAAGCTGACCGGTTACCTGGTCGCGCTTTGCATGGCGACGCGGCAGCAAAGTTGTCTTTGCGGTCTCAATCGGAGCCTCGTCGTCCTCGTCATCGCCCTCGGTGAGCTCAATCTCGCTCTCGGACCAAGACGGGTCGGGCTCACTCGTATTGAGTTTGGGCGCAGCCTTGCCCTTCTTGGCATGGCGGCGCGGCAACAGCGTCGTCTTAGCGCGCTCAGCTTCCACGGCATCGGACACGTCGACAAACGGATCCTCGTCCTCGTCGTCATCGTCCAAAACCGGGTCCACATCGTTGCCCATGACCGTGGTCACGGCAGCATCGGAGCCCTTTTGACGAAGAATGCTCAGGTGAGGACGGGCAATGCCGGGCACCGACAGGGCCTCATCGTCACCCCACGGACTCGCGTTAACATCGGCACGACGGCGCTCGGCAAAATCGGCCGCACGGTCGCGAGCAGAGCGCAAAACGCCACCCACCGAAAAGCCGATGATGACCAGGCCCACGACGACAAGGCCCAACAGGACCACCATCGCGATAGGCTTACCCAGGGCATTCTGCAGCGCACTCGCAATAAACGCACCAATGTAGCCACCCGAGGCGGACAGATTTTGCGGCGTGAACATAAGATCGCACGAGTCGCTCGTACCTGGCACCATCAACGAAAGAATGGAGACGACGGCGATAAAGACCACGGCGCCGCCCGCAACAGAGCGCGCGTTGAGCGGCGAGTCCTCGCCTAAAAAGAGCGTGGCGGCAAACAGCAAAATGACGATCGGCAGCACGTAGGCGCCCAGACCAAAGCCCAAGTGGTAGAAACCGGCAACCGCAGCCGTAACGGGCGCAGTCGCCGGCGAAATCACGGCAATAAAGGACGCAATCGCCAAAACGGCAATGACCACGCCGGCGATATCGCGGTTGGCCGAGGGCTCGACCAAGGGCTCGAAATCATCGAACTCGGACCCGTGGCCCTTATTGGCACGCAGATGGGAACCGGCACCCTTAGCAGATGCCGGTTGGTTGTTGGCCTTATTGCCTTTGGCGTTTTGTGCAGATCCGCGCGCCAAACTAAACCTCCATGACGACCGGGATGATCATCGGACGAGTGCGCGTACGGCTCCAGATAAAGTTGGAGAGCGAGTCGCGCACGGCCTTGCGAATGGCATCGGAACCGCTGCTCGTAAAGCTGAACTTGCCCTTCTCGATCGTCTTCATAATGGACGCGGAGGCATCCTCGGAGAACTGGTCGTCGATGGCAAACGAGACGCCGCGGCCCGAGAACTCGATGGCCTCGATCTTCTTGTGCTTGAGCGAGACGATGGCAACAGCGGTAACCATACCGTCGTTGGCGAGCTTCTGACGATCACGCAAGACGATGGGGTCGGTATCGCCGATGCGCAGGCCGTCGACGTAAACGACGCCGGACTCGACGGGCGTACCGCGCTTAACGATACCGCCGCGCATCTCGAGCGTGTCCCCGTTGTCGAGGATAAAGATATGATCGTCCTTGATACCCATCTTGCGGGCCAGCTGGGCATGGGCGCGCAGATGCACGGCTTCACCGTGAACCGGCATAAAGTACGTGGGCTTGGCCATGGCCATCAGGAGCTTGAGCTCCTCCTGGCTACCGTGACCCGAGACGTGGACGAGGGCGCGGTTCTTATCCCACACGTCGCAGCCGAGCTTGGCCAGGCTGTTGACGACCTGCTGGACGGCTTTCTCATTGCCGGGAACAGGAGTTGCCGAGAGGATAACGGTATCGCCCTCGTGGATGGAGAGCGTCTTGTGCTCGCCGTTGGCCATGCGGGACAGGGCCGACAGCGGCTCGCCCTGAGAACCGGTGCACATGACGACAATCTTGTCGTCGGGCAGGTTATCAATGTCGAAGGCATCGAGAATATCGGCGTCGTCGATGTTGAGGTAGCCCAGCTCACGCGCCACGCGGGTGTTAGTGAGCATGGAGCGACCGGTAACAACGACCTTACGTCCGCACTTGCGGGCGGCATCGCAGATCTGCTGCAAACGATGGATGTGGCTCGAGAACGACGCGACGAACACGCGACCCGGGGCGTTCTTGATGGCGTGCAGCAGGTTGGGACCAACCTCGGCCTCGGACTTGGTAAAGCCGGGAACCGTGGCATTGGTGGAGTCGGACAGCAACAGGTCGATGCCCTGCTTGGCAAAGCGGCTGATAGCGGCATAGTCGGGCGTGACACCATCGATGGGCGTCTGGTCGAGCTTAAAGTCGCCGGTGTGCATAACGGTGCCCTGGTTGGTGCGGATGAACACGCCCAGAGCGCCGGGGATGGAGTGCGTCATCGAGAAGAAGTCGAGCGAGATGCCGCCGAGGTTGACATGGCTGCCGCCCTTGACCTCGCGGAACTTAGGTGCGCGGATGCGGAACTCAGAAAGCTTACCCTCGATAAAACCGAGCGTCAGCTTGCTCGAGAAGATGGGCACCTTGTTGTTGAGGTCCTGCAGCAGATACGGAAGCGAACCGGTGTGGTCCTCGTGGCCGTGGGTGACGACGATACCGCGGAGCTTCTCCTCGTTCTCCAAAACATAGGTGTAGTCGGGAAGCACCAGGTCGATACCGGGCTGGGAGTCGTCGGGGAACATAAGTCCGGCGTCGACGAGCACCATGTCGTCGCCGCACTCGAAGACCGTCATGTTCTTGCCGATACCGTCAAGGCCGCCGAGCGGAATGATCTTCAAGGGAGATGATTTTTTAGCTGCCATAGGTGAGTGTTGTTTCCTTTCTTCGAAACGGGTCTGGAACAACCGACGGGGCGCTTCTGGCAAACCGACCGCCGGGAACGTACAACATGCATCACAGAGTCGATGCAATAACCACAGTATGATACCCATTTGCACAACAACAGACCACCCATGCATCAAAGCCCCATCTGAACCGGTCTATCCCGACGGTTTCCCGTGGGGCGGGCACTGATGAAGTTTATCGCGAGTTCCGCACGAACAGGAGGCCACTTAATGTGGCCTCCGTCGT
>CAJMOM010000142.1:0-4409 GCA_905215005.1 uncultured bacterium
CTGCCGGTAACGGCGAGCAGGTCATCACGGCCGAGGTACCCATGGGCGAGATGAGCACCTATGCCATCGACCTTCGCTCCATGACCCAGTCCCGGGGCACATTCACGCTGCACTTTGTGCGCTATGAGGATTGCCCGCCTGCGGCACAGGAGAAGGCCATTGCCGAGGCAAAGGCCCGGAACGAGGAATAAATCGTCTCTTTTGGGACCGGGCGTCCCGGTTTTCTTATCCGCAATAAAAAAATATTGATTTCGTTGCAAATGCAACTTGTAATTAGAAATCATTCCTGTTATACTATAATCACCGAACAGGATCGGTTAGGAAAAGCGATTTAGGAAAATCGAAAGATTTAAGGAGGATACAATTATGAAGAAGTGGGTCTGCAAGGTTTGCGGTTATATCTATGAGGGTCCCGAGGCTCCGGTGGAGTGCCCTGTCTGCCACGCGAAGAATGCGTTCAACGAGGTCAAGGGCGAGATCAAGCTGGCGGCCGAGCACAAGTTCGGCGTTTACGCTGAGACTGTGAAGAACAACCCCGACATCTCCGAGGAGGACAAGAAGTATATCTTCGATCAGCTCATGGCCAACTTCAACGGCGAGTGCAGCGAGGTGGGTATGTATCTCTGCATGGCCCGCATCGCACACCGCGAGGGCTATCCCGAGATTGGCCTGTACTGGGAGAAGGCTGCCCACGAGGAGGCCGAGCACGCCGCCAAGTTCGCTGAGCTCCTGGGCGAGGTCGTGACCGACTCCACCAAGAAGAACCTCGAGATGCGCGTTGAGGCCGAGAACGGCGCCACCGCCGGCAAGACCGATCTTGCCAAGCGCGCCAAGGCCGCTGGCCTCGATGCCATCCACGACACCGTGCACGAGATGGCTCGCGACGAGGCCCGCCACGGCAAGGCTTTCGCCGGCCTGCTCAAGCGCTACTTCGGCTAAGCCAAACGCCTGAGAGACATTCTCTAGCTTTATAAGGCCCGGACCGCATGGTTCGGGCCTTTTTCGTGCCTCACAAACTTGTTAACTCCCTGAAATAGGACCGCCTTCGGCATAGGTTTCTCGTCAAAAACTAAGTGAGTAGACTTTTTGGAACTTGCCAAGCACGCCATCCATATTGCTTTATAAAGCCGCAGGTAAATAACTTATTGCAAAACGGCCTGGTCGCCAAAGTGTCAAAAGTCTACTCACTTAGAACCGCAGCCGTCCACGATCGAGCTGTTTTGTGTCTAACGGGCATCTTTCCGTCGATTACTCCCAATTTTGTCCAGTCAACAAATAGTTCAGACCTGAGTAATGTCTCAGCCCTTTGCTCATCTGAGCTTTTATCACGATATTCAGCATCGAGCATCCTGCATACGGCCTTAACGATCGCGCGGAATCTATCCTCATCGGATATCTGTCTGTGTGTCAGGAGAAGTACATCGTAGCCCATGGCTTGAAGGGCTGTCATGCGGTCAGCGTCACGCAAGCCATCCCCTGCGCGTCCGTGCGAGGCCTTTCCCTGACATTCAATAGCCACCTGTCGCCTGCCGTCCGGCGAAGACAAAAGTAGATCGATATACACACGGGACTTTCCCACAATCGCTCGAGCACTTGTGCTTAACGTCACTTCGACATTGAGCCCTATACCGCAAAACCCTTCGCCTCCCAAGGCTCGCGGCAGTCCAAGCAACAAATACGCCTCGACCTCAAAAGGCGACGCGGCACCCAATGGAACGAGTTGTGATACCGCCATAAATCTATTGCCGTAACGCATCCCGCAAACATCTGAACAAAAACGGTCAAGGTCTCCGCCCAAAACCAAAGCGTCTCGACGCCATAAGTTTGAGGCGGTGCCGTCCTCGGACGGACAGCGCGCCCAACCGAACGTTGTCGAAATCGCGCCCGAGCCAATTGCACGCGCAAGCTCGGCCTCAAGTGCCGCCGGCAGAGCGCACACCGCAAACAAGCCACACATCTCCGCCAATACCAAAAGGAGCTGAAGATCCGTCAAATGCCGCGACATGATGAATGCCGTCAGTAGAGGAGACGTAATCAAAAACCCATGCTCCGTTTCCAGCACGGATTCCCTGGGAAGCTCACCAAGAAACAGCCGCTGCCTAATGCTGGCAGGACAAGTCCGTTTGTTTCTCGTCCGAACCAATGTATACAACGGAAAGCCGAGCACGACCGAAGCCGTCGGGTTACAGGCGAGGTCATATCGCTGCCGGTCTTCTTCCGGCCGTGGAAGCGGCGGACACAAAGCGCGCACCTGAGGGGGCAAACGCCAGTACATAAAAGCCGATATGTCACAAAGTAGGTCTTTCATAGGCACAGGAAAACACGAATTTCAACCCAGTCAGTCACGCATTGGCGCGAACGCACCAAAAATGGCACCGAACGGACTGCTAAGTTTTCAACAGCCCTCCCCAACTGACCAAAAGCTTGCCAAGAGCTGGACGAAGTTCTGTTGAAAACCCCATTTTTTTCTCATGCAGAAGCTTTGCGCGGCAAGTGAGTAGACCTTTTTAAACATCCCGAGCAGGCCGGTCATCCTGCTTTTCAAAACCGCAGGTAGATAGCTTGTTACAAAACTGCCTGGTCGCCAAAGTTCCAAAAGTCTACTCACTTAGGTTGCAGAATGTCCCCCATTAACTGCAATTCCAAGGTAGTTAGCACTTTTGGACTCAGATCGTCATACTGGACAAGAATTTGAGTTGAGTTTTCAGGGACAGATGCGCCATCGGCACACCAATAACAGTCACTGATATCGACAAAAGGGATACTCGAGCGCGTGAGGGCCCGCACAAAAGAGCTTCCGCCCGCTCCGCGTTCCGCAACCACGGTACAGTAAAGGCCCGCGTCTGCATGCTCGATCGAGATTTCCCCTGCCGGAAATGCCTTCCGTACAAGCGCCGCCAGGCCATCACGCGCCTCGCGAGCACGAACGCGCACGCGGTTCACATGTCGCTCGTAATCACCCGATTCCAGTAAACGCGCCAAAGCAACCTGGTCAACAGAGCTCACCGACGAGGCGTAAAAACCCAGCTCGCACCTAAACCGCTCCATCAGCTCATCAGGCAACACCATGTACGCTAAACGCAACGCCGATGACAGGCTCTTCGAAAACGTGTTGGTGTAGATAACCGACTGGGCGGCATCGATCGACGCGAGCGCGGGAATCGGCTTGCCGGCAAGGCGAAACTCGCAATCAAAGTCATCTTCGATAAGATACCGACCTGGTCGCTCTGCGGCCCAGCTCAGCAGCGCATAGCGACGCGCAATGCTCGTCACAAGGCCGGTCGGATACTGATGGGACGGCATCAGGTGAAGGACATCGGTCCCGCTTTTCTGCAGAGTGCCCAAGTCCACGCCCTCATCATCCAACGGGATATGTCGAACTTTGCAGCCCATAGCCTGATAGATGCGCGTCAGGCGCAAATAGCCCGGGTCCTCAACGGCATACACCTTGTCCGCGCCAAGCAACTGAACCAACATGGTATCGAGCAACTGAGCACCCGCACCGATAACAATGTTATTAGAATCGACATTCATGCCCCTTGTCCCACGCAGGTGGTGAGCGATTGCGCATCGTAGCCGAGCAGTGCCCTGCGCCGGTGCGGGCGAAAAGATTTCGCGCTCGTCTTCAGATGCCAGCGTCGCCCGTAGCGCGCTTTGCCAAAGCCGCGCCGCCTCCAAAGCAGAAGGAGAAAGCGCATCGAATCGCTCGACCTGTCCGTTGACATCATGCGTGTTGGGACCCACAGAAACGGCATCTCGGTCGATGCCCTCCGAAGCCAAAGGAAAAACCGGTGCATCCGGAAGCTCGCAAGCGTAGTAGCCACGCCGCGGCTTTGAGCAAATATAGCCCTCGGCAAGTAACTGGCTATATGCATTCTCGATGGTAATAACACTGATTCCCAGATGACTGGCAAAGGCGCGCTTGGACGGCAGATGCTCCCCCGCCGCAATGCGTCCAGCTACGATATCATCTCGAATTTGCTGGTAAACATACTCATAGAGCGATGCTTCGCCGCGTTTTTCCAAATTGTAGTCAAGCATGAGCCTATCACCTGACCTTATTAAGTCATTCAATCTGGTATTAATCTGACCTTGTCATTATCTCGAAAACTGAGTATTTCGCCATACCCAGCTCCCCGATAGGATGTTCCGTCAAGCAATGCACATGCCAACCAAGGGAGCAACCATGGCAGAACAGACCAGCAAGGCCGATCGCGTCAAACTCAATCGCGAACTCGCGCAGATGCTCAAGGGCGGCGTTATCATGGACGTCACCACACCCGAGCAGGCGCGCATCGCCGAGGAGGCAGGCGCCTGCGCCGTCATGGCACTCGAACGCATCCCGGCCGACATCCGCGCCGCAGGCGGCGTCTCGCGCATGAGCGACCCCAAGATGATCAAGGGCATCC
>CAJMOM010000143.1:0-4368 GCA_905215005.1 uncultured bacterium
CTGCATCGCACGACCAAAGCGCACGCGCAACAGGGCGGCGGGCTCCAAAGACACGCCGTCGCGGCGCAGCTCGGCCGTCAATGTGGCAAGCGGGCCCTCTTCGTGCGAAAGCGGATAGCTGTCCAGGTCGACATCGGCAAACAGCACGGCATCGTAGCCGCCAGGACGCAAAACCGACGCAACGGCAAGCGACACGAAGCGCACTTGTGCCCGTGGCGTGCGATCGACCTCGTAGGTCGCGTAATCGTAAGCGGTACTGCGCTTGTCCACCTTGGTTCGAACGCCGTCGAGAACCGGCACGGTCGCGGCCTGCGACACGTCGAGTGCGCGAGCATCGTTCATAAGGATGTCGATGACATGACGCAGCAGAGCCGTCTCTGCCTGGCGACGGGCCTGGCCGTCAAGGCCGCCTAGGGCGCGATCGGGCAGCGCCTCGGCAACGGCGAGCATGGCCTTGAGCGCCGTCACGGGTTTGTCGCGCCACAGCGCCTGAAACACGTCCGAGACCACGCATGGCACGTTCTTAAACCAGTTCTCGTCGCTCGCCGCCTTGCGCGCGCCCCTCACCTGGCCTTGGACGCTCTGCAGCAGGCTCTTGACGCCCGCAGTGGTTTTGTTGCGCGACAGGCGCATGTTCTTGTCGAAGCCGCGGGCGCTCGCGGCGTCGGCACCCGAAAGCGGGCTATAAATCCAGTCGGTAAGCTCTGAAGCGGGCCACCACTCGGTCTTGGAAGCGGTGCCCTCGTCGGCGGCTTTCATACGCTCGATCAGGTTGGCGAGCGCCGTAAACTGCCTGCCCGCGATGGACTGGGAAAACGCCGTGAACTCAGTCGTCTCGGCCGCAATGTGACGCGCCGCCAGACGAGAGGCGAGTTCGCCGAACAGCTGGGGTGCCCGGGCAGAAACAACGAGCACGCGCACGGGGTCGGCAGAAGCGCCGTCGACCTCGGAACCCCGGCACGTTTTTACCAGATCATCAATTGCGTCCGCATAAGCATGAGCACGGGCATGGGGACCAGCGACCTCAATAAAGGCAGGCTGAGCGGCGGTCCCGTAAGCGGCATCAGACGCGCCGACACCCTCCCCTAGCGGCGCGATCTCAAACAACACATCGCGGGCATCAAATGCCGTGGCAAGCTCCTCGCGCATCGCTGCCTGCTCGCGGGCAAGCAGCACGACGACCTCTCCCCCATTGTTCGCCACGGCAGACAGCAGCTCGAGCAGACCGTGCGTAAACGACGTGATACCGCGCACGCATACGGCGCGAGTGCACGCCGGCAGGCTATCGGCCAGGACACTGGTCATAATGTCAGCTGCCTCGCAGGGCTCAACCATATCTCGACGGTCCAAACCGCCCGCGTAGGCGCGCAAAAGCTCGAACACACGAGCCTCGGCATCGCTTTTTGGCTCAGGCTGGCAGTTGTCGCCACGGCATCGTTCGGCACCCGTCCCCGCAACGCCCGGCAACACGTCGCGGGCCATGCGCGCGAGCATGCGCACTGTGCCCTGGCTGCGCGAAAGCGGCTGCAGGTCGGCATCGTCGAGACGCGTGACCATGTCCGAGAACAGCATCTGGCGCTGCAGGTTGTCGACGAAACCGCGCCCGTCGCCCAAAAGCTCCCAAAGCGAGCGAAGCCACGATGTAGACGTCTTGTAGTCGATACCCAGCGAAACGCCGGCTTCCGCCGCATCATGACGGCACAGGTCGAGCTCGGCAAACGTAGGTGCCAGCAACACGGCACGCCCGTGGCGGACAATAAGGTCGGCAAGCAGCGCCGACTCGGCATCGCTCAAATCCGTGCCGGCATTGGTGGTATAGATTCGAACAGGCATGGTCCTCCGCTCAAACTGTTCGCAATAATCAATGCATCCATCCTACCCGCCCACGCGGACACATTGCCACCACAGCTCCATCTTTTGGTACAAAGCAACCTGACCCCAACGAACCAGCCGATTGCGGGCATATAAAAACCGCCCCCGGAGGAGCGGTTTTGCACAATTCGTTTTTGTCGCCGGCCTACTCGCCATCCTCCAACTTGATGAGGATCTTGCGATAGCCACCGTACTCGCCGTTGAGCGCCTTTGAAACGCGGCTCACCGTGGTGGACGAAGCGCCGGTACGGGCCTGAACCTCAACATAAGGCTCGCCCTCGTCCAAATAGCGCGCAACCTGCAAACGCTGAGAAAGGTCGCAAATCTCGCGCGGCGTGCAGATATCGGTCAAAAACGCTTGGATATCCTTCTCGTCGTCCAAAAGGCTAAATGCGTGGACCAGCTGCTTGACATCAGGCTTGTCAAACATGTTCTCGATATTCATCGATCACCGCCAAACCCGCCAAAAGGCATCGAAGTTGATACTGACATCGGGCATCGTTCGCCCGTTCTATGCAATAGGGCAACGCCTGTGGCTTTTGCCCGTAGCAGTGTAGCACACCACCAAACTAAAGCGACAAGACTCTCTGCCAGCGGCGCGTTTTTCAGGACGAACGCCGTTTAGAAACCATATGCGCACGTAAGCTCCACGAATATTTGAGACAATGGGCGCCCAAACACCGCGGCGCGTCCGCGCAACCATCCAGGTCGCCGCCGCAAGCCGCTTCACGCGACGCCAGCAACCCCGGCGCAAGAAAGGATTCACGCCATGCGCTTTATGCTTAACTGGCTCTTCACCTCGATCGCCATCGCGATCGCCACGTTCCTCGTCCCCGGTATCCAACCCTTCGGCTTTGCCGAGGCTTGGGTCTGCTTTGCCTTCGTGGGACTGTTCCTCAACATCGTTGACTCGCTCGTCAAGCCGTTCCTGACGGTCATCTCGCTGCCGCTCACTATTATCACGCTTGGTATTTTTCAGCTCGTAGTCAACAGCTTTATGCTCGAGCTGGCCAGTTACCTGTCGGTCAATCTGCTGGGCGCGGGTATCTCCATTGCCGGCTTTGGATCGGCCTTTATGGGCAGCATCCTGGTATCCATCATGCGCAGCATTCTCGACAGCATCGCCGAGGGCTAGAACTGTTCAATACGAACCGTCATATCGACCCAAAACAAAGGCCGCCCATCGCAAAAATGGGCGGCCTTCTTATTTGCCAAGTCTCAAAGGACGAGAGGATCTACCATTTCTACCCCGTCCCCAAATGCAGGTGTGGGTTAGATGACGTAGTCGTAGCCATGGTTGGGAGCGACAAGTTGATCGAGCGTCACGCCGTCGAGGTAGTCGTTGATGAGCTTGTCCAAGTTCTTCCACACGTCGAGCGTGGGGCACTCATCCGAACGCGAGCAACCCTTGCAGTCGCCATCCAGGCAGGCGACCGGCGCCAGACTGCCCTCGGTCAGGCGCAAGATCTCGCCCACCGTGTACTGCTCAGGCGGGCGCGTGAGCACATAGCCGCCGCCCTTACCACGCATACCCGAAAGCATGTTGGCGCGCACGAGCGTAGCCAAGATGTTCTCGAGATATTTCTCGGAAATCCCCTGTCGCGCCGCGATCTCTTTGAGCGGGATGCGACCGGCCGCCTGGTGCTCGGCCAGATCGACCATAACGCGCAGGGCATATCTGCCCTTAGTAGAAACCAACATATATAGTGCTGCCTTTCGGTCATTTAGTCCGTAGAAATTCTAGCCGAAAAATTGGTTTTGAAAATACCCGTTCCGGTCAAGATGGTTAATCGACTCGTAATAATCTTCTATTTCCTATTGCGTTACTAGGCTTTACTGTCTACTATGCTTGCCAACAGCAAAACGAACAACCCATAAGGTTTGTGGGTTTCGCTGCTATACACACCGTAAAACCACACGGTATCCAGTCATTTGAACACTTTGGAGGTTCACCATGAGCAATGTTTACACGTCCATCGATCAGCTTATCGGCCACACTCCGCTTCTGGAGCTCACTCACTTTGAGGCCGATGAGGACCTCAAGGCCCGCGTGCTCGTCAAGCTGGAATACTTCAACCCCGCCGGATCCGTTAAAGACCGCGTCGCCAAGAGCATGATCGACGAGGCCGAGAAGGCCGGCAAGCTCGTGCGCGGCGGCGACTACACCATCATCGAGCCCACGAGCGGCAACACCGGCGTCGGCATCGCCTCGGTGGCGGCGGCTCGCGGCTACAAGGTGATCATCACCATGCCCGAGACTATGTCCGTCGAACGCCGCAAGCTTATGCAGGCATACGGCGCACAGCTCGTGCTCACCGACGGTTCCAAGGGCATGAAGGGCGCCATCGCCAAGGCCGAGGAACTGCAGAAGGAGACGCCCAACAGCATCATCGCCGGCCAGTTTGTGAACCCCGCCAACCCCGCCATCCACAAGGCCACGACCGGCCCCGAGATCTGGAATGACACCGACGGCAAGGTCGACATCTTCGTCGCCGG
>CAJMOM010000144.1:0-4324 GCA_905215005.1 uncultured bacterium
GCGACGACGCCCCCGCGGCTCCCTGGGAGTCCAACCCCGGTGCCGGCAGCCCCTTCGGCCATCAGGGCGCAGCCCCGAGCATCCCGCAGACCGAGGACGAGGCCAAAGCCCTCATCCGCAGCGTCTTCGGTCAGGCCACCATCTTCAAACCGGTGGAGTAGCTGTACGGGCGGGTATACTGCTCAAGAAGAGAACCCTTTGAACGGAGCGAGCTTATGATGTGGGAATATGTCCGCCTTGAGGACGATACGCAGGTTTCGTATTCCGAAGTCCGGGAGGACAACACGGTGAAGGTTGTTGTGGAGCGCCCGCGCGATTGGGGTTTTGACACGGCGGAGTGTATCTTGCCGGCATTCAATTGGGTGTCACACGAGGGCTTTAGCGAAGCGGACCTCAAAGAACTCGATGATTTCGTGCGTAACAATGCCCCGCTCATCCTGCGTTTTGCCTACGAAGGCGGACGAGTCTATGCCTAGTCTGTTTCGACTCGGGCCGTACATCATCTTCTTCTGGACGGGGGAGAACGGCGAACCTGTCCATGTTCACGTTGCGGTCAAGCGCCCCACTGTCGAGGCAACCAAGATATGGCTTACCCGCTCCGGCGGATGCAAGCTGGCCCATAACAAGGGCGATATTCCTGCTCGGGATTTACGCGATATCATGCAGTTTGTTTCATCTAACCATGCGCTGATTTGCAAACGTTGGAAAGAAACAACTGGCGGGCTATCGTTTTACTGCTGAGGGCCACTCATTGGACTTAGGGCCCCTAGCTCCTTAGGAGCTTTTAATTCGACCATGCATAATCTTTGAGTGCGGTTTGTATTGGAGGACATGTATATCGACTGAGGTAGTGTGTCCGCCCCGCTTGCTTGCCCCGCGCCGTGGTACGATTTTTGAGTTTGAAAGTCCCGCCGTGCTCCGGCTGCCCTTGCAGCTCGTTGTGCGGCCGCACGTAAAGGAGCCATCATGGCCGGTATGAACATGCAGCAGATGATGAAGCAGGCTCGCAAGATGCAGGAGCAGCTTGCCGCCGCGCAGGAGAACCTCAAGTCCCAGACCGTCGACGCCTCTGCCGGCGGCGGCATGGTCAAGGTGACCGTTAACGGCGAGATGGAGCTCGTCAACCTCACTATTGACCCCGATGCGCTTGATCCCGAGGACGTCGATATGCTGCAGGACATGATCATGGCTGCCGTCAACGAGGCCGTCCGCGGCGTCAACGAGCTCGCCAACAAGCAGATGGGCGCCATCACCGGCGGCCTCAACATCCCGGGCATGCCGTTCTAAGACACGCATATATATGAGTGCAAATCACAGTCTGCAAAAACTGCTCGATGAGCTGGGCCGTCTGCCGGGCATTGGTCCCAAGTCGGCCCAGCGCATCGCCTATTACCTGCTCGAGGCCGATGCCGAGGAGGCCCGCCGCCTGGCCGAGGCCATCCTGGAGGTCAAGCAGGAGGTCCACTTTTGCAGCCGTTGCTTTAACTACGCCACGGCCGACGAGTGCTCCATCTGCCAGGACCCGATGCGCGATACCACTCGCATTTGCGTGGTGGGCGAGCCGCGCGACGTCCAGGCAATCGAGCGCACGGGCAGCTACCACGGTCTCTACCACGTATTGGGCGGCGTGATCAGTCCCATGGACAAGATTGGTCCCGAGCAGTTGCACATCCGCGAGCTGCTGGCGCGTCTGGGCCACGAGGATATCCATGAGGTCATTATCGCCACCAACCCCAACATCGAGGGCGAGACCACGGCGAGCTATCTGGCCCGTACCATCAAGCCGTTGGGCGTCGAGGTGTCGCGTCTGGCAAGCGGCCTTCCCGTGGGCGGCGACCTGGAGTATGCCGACGAGCTTACGCTTGGCCGCGCCATCGAGGCCCGCCGTGCGATTTAGGTGGCGCGCCTGCTCCTGCCGTATGTTTTCCTTGCGACGCACGGGGTAGCCATAATTTCCCCGTGCGACTGTGATTTTGTTGTGCAACAAAGATGCTTCGTATCCGCTTATCGCATGGATGCTTCCGCTCGCATCCTTAATTTGCCCATTCGTTGCGCAACCTTTTGGGTTCGCTGATACACTCAAATATGGATTCGAATGAATGCGCCGCTCCCGAGTGGCGTGTTTTTGTTGGAGGAGAACGCATGCGGCCCGGTGGCACTCAGACAAAGCGCGGCGCCGCGGGGCGCGGGCGTACGCACTGCTGTCTTGCTCGCTGGTGCTGGTCATGGCTGGCGTTTCTGCCTATGGCATGACCGTGCCGTCCATGATGCAGGCGCATGCCGCACGCGAACCGCGCGTGGGGCATGAGGTCAAAAGTGATCTGGGTACCACGACTGGATATGCTTGGGCAAGTGTGGTCGCGCATATTGTGTTTGGCACCGACGATGCGGACGGCGCCGAGGCCCCGGACAACGAAGTCACGCTTGCCAATGGCAAAACCATCGTGCTCACCAACACCAAGATCATCGATCGGTTGTCCAACAATAGCGTGGCGGCAACGGTGAATAAGGTCGAGCAGCAGAAGGGGCAGGATGCCCAGCAGTCCGGAAAGCCCGGTAGCTCGGATACTTCTGGCTCCGGCTCGGATTCGTCGAGTTCGGGCGGCGGCTCTGGGTCGGGTTCCTCTACCGGAGGGTCTGGAAACGGCGGTTCGACGGGCGGCAACACTGACAACGATGCAAACTCCGGTGGCCTTTCCGCTGCTGAGGAAGAGAGCATTCACAGTTGGCTTGTGACCAAGTACAACATGCTCGACGGCTATGTTTCTCGTGCCAATGACGTGGTCTCGACCTATAACTCTACGGGAGATCCCAGGCCGTGCGATAGCCTGGTCGGGGAGATGTTTGTCATTCGAGCCGAGTTCGGTCGTCAGACATTCTCGCCCCGGTCAAAGTGGTATCAGCAGTATGCCAATCTGTGGGGCTGTTACACCAACCTATGTCAATGGGTCGGCCATTACGGCGATGATGACGTCGCGCTCGGTAACTTCAACAATAATGTGGCGGCGCTGGCCCTATGATGACCGATCTTGCATCCACCACACCACAATCGCTCGGTCGCGATCCCATGGTCGGCCTGCGCCTGGCGCGTGTCGACGGGTTTGAGCCGGCCATTGCGTTCGGTCAGGACGAACTGCCTGCCTATCTGCGTCGTTTTACGATGCTGTTTGCCGACGATGCCACCATGCGCCGTGGCGGTATCGGCCGCGTGACGCGTGCCGTCAACGCCCAAGGCGAGGCCGTGGCGCTCAAGCAGCTCATCTTGCCGGCGCGCGATGAGTTCGACGACGATGCCGCTCACGAGGTGCTGGTCGCCAAGTTCAAGGCGGCGTTTCGCGAGGAATACGAATGCCATCGCGCCCTTTCGGGCCTTAAGGGCTTTCCCCGCCTCTATGGCTGGGGCGAGGTCGACGGTGTGCCTGCAATTGTCATGGAATGGGTCGAGGGCGAGACGCTTGCCCGCTTGCGTTCGCGACTCGCCGTGGACGATGCCGGACGCCTGTCGCCGCTTGTGGCGGCGCGTCTGGGTCGCGACCTGTTCGATCTGCTCTGCCGTATGAGCCTGGTGGGCGAGGGCTTTGTCCATCGCGATATCTCGCCCGCTAATATTATGGTGCGCACGGCGCGCCTGCCGCTTGACCGGCAGCTTGCCGAGGGCACCTTTGACCTGTGCCTGATCGACTTTGGCTCGTCGCTGGCGCTCGAGCCTGCGTCGGCCGTGGCCGGTACCGGCGGCAAGGCGTCGTTTACGGAGCGTTATGCCACGCTGCGTCGCGCGACGGTTGCCTATGCCCCGCCCGAGATGCTCACCGACGATATTCCCGACCTGCGCGCTTTGCGTATGTCGCCGGCGATTGACGTCTATGCCGCGGCAAGCACGGTTTACGAGCTCATTGCCGGCGTCGCGCCATACGAAGCCGCGCCGGGCACTTTGGGCACCTCGGGTTCGCGCAAAAAGACGCGCGACATCGCGAGCCCCTATCGTCTCAAGATGGACACGCGACCCGACTATCCCATCGGTGTCCATGCGCCCGGTTGTGATTTGACTCAGCTGCTTCGCCGTGAGCCCGATGTGGCGCTCGCCGCGGCCGAGCAGGCCCAGCAGCTGGGGCTTGAGCCGGATTCCGAAGAGCTACGCGATGCGCTGGCGTTTGTCGATGCCCAGCTGTTCGACGTGGTGATGGCCTGTCTGTCCAGCCATCAAAAAGATCGTCCCGAGCCGGCGGCGGTCGAGGCGGCGCTCTCGGCGTTTTGTGACCACTATGCGCAAAATGTCGGTCGTTCGCCCCGCGGCGAGCCGCTCACGCCGTGCCCCATGGATGCG
>CAJMOM010000145.1:0-4319 GCA_905215005.1 uncultured bacterium
CCCTGCGTGCCCGCGCTGATCGAGGCGCTCGACCGCCCCGAGGCTCAGACCCGCTGGGAGGCCCTCGATGCCCTGACGGCGCTCGCCACCACCTGCCCCGAGCAGCTGGGCGATGCCTTTGAGGGCGCCGAGACTGCACTGTTCGACGAGATCTCCTCTACGCTGCGCTATGCCGCCTTCCGCCTGCTGTGCGTGTGGGGTGCCACGAGCGTCGAGCGTTCGCGTGAGGCTTGGCCCATCCTGGACGAGGCCATCCAGTGCTACCACGGCGACCTTGAGTATCGCGACATGCTCGGTTGCCTGTACGAGTTTTGCCAGGGCGAGATTGACGCCGAGGTTGCCGAGAAGCTCGCGCTGCGCCTTAAGTTCGACGCCGAGAACGGCAAGGGCAGCTATCTCAAGGCCCGTTCGAGCGAGATTTGCGAAATACTTGTTAAACGTTTTGGCCTGGATCTCTCCAAAAAGAAGAAGCGTGCTAGCGTTAAAAAATCTGACGACGCCGAAGACGAGGAGTAACAGATTATGGCGCACGATGTAGTCCTGATTCCCGGTGACGGTATCGGTCCCGAGATTACGCAGGCCATGCGCCGCGTGGTCGAGGCCACCGGTGTCCAGATCAACTGGAGCGTCCAGGAGGCCGGCGCCGGCGTCATGGACGAGTTTGGCACGCCGCTGCCCCAGCATGTGCTCGATGCGGTCGCCGAGACCAAGGTTGCCATCAAGGGCCCCATCACCACACCGGTCGGCACGGGCTTCCGCAGCGTCAACGTGGCCCTGCGCAAGCATTTTGACCTGTACGCCTGCGTGCGCCCCTGCCTGTCGCAGCCGGGCGACGGCTCGCGCTTCCGCGACGTCGACCTGGTCATCGTGCGCGAGAACACCGAGGACCTCTACGCCGGCATCGAGTTCGATGAGGGCGCTGCCGAGGTCGAGGAGCTCTCGCAGCTCGTCGAGCGCTCGGGCCAGAAGACCTTCGCCGCTGATTCCGCCATTTCAATTAAGCCGATCTCCATCGCCAAGAGCCGCCGCATTGTGGAGTATGCCTTTGAGTATGCCCGCCGCTGCGGACGCAAAAAGGTGACGGCCGTGCATAAGGCCAACATCATGAAGGCGACCGACGGCCTGTTCCTGCGCGTGGCGCGCGAGGTGGCCGCCAACTATCCCGATATCGAGTTCAACGACAAGATCGTCGACGCCACCTGCATGGGCCTGGTCCAAAACCCCAACGACTTCGATGTCCTGGTGCTGCCCAACCTGTACGGTGACATCGTGAGCGACCTGTGCGCCGGCCTGGTGGGCGGCTTAGGGATGGCCCCCGGCTCCAACATCGGTGCTGACTGCGCCATCTTCGAGGCAACGCACGGCTCTGCGCCCGATATCGCTGGCCAGGATATCGCCAACCCCACGGCCGAGATTCTCTCTGCTGCGATGATGCTCGATCACCTGGGCGAGAACGACGCTGCCAATCGCATTCGCGCCGCCGTATCTGCCACGCTTGACGAGGGCGAGCAGGTTACCGGTGACGTGCGTCGTGCTCAGACCGGCTCCGTTGAGGGGGCCGTGGGCACGCAGGCCTTTGCCGATGCCGTTATCGCGCACCTGGCCTAAGGTAGGCACGCTGCAAACGCCTAAATAGTACTTAAGTGTTTGCGTATAACCTAAGAATCAATACGCCCGGCGCTTTGTCGGGCGTATTCTATTGAGGACTATGTTTCCTAACAAGGAGTAACCGATATGGGTCTGATTCAAAAGAAGGACGAGAAGGACGAGATCGACGGCATCCAGATCATCGAGCGCGGCGAAGGCCCCGACGGTGACGAGGACGAGAAGATCGATCTGGTCGCCGGTACGTCTGCCGAGCACATTGCCGCCGGCACGACGGCCGAGGAGGAGGACGCCCGACTGGAGGCTCAGATTGCCGTGGATGCCGCTGACGAGAACCTCATGCCCGAGGAGCAGGACGAGGACGACGACTCCGACGTGGACGACCATGCATCCAAGCACAAGAAGACGATGATTGCCGCCTTTGTGGTCGCTATCGTGATCGCTGCGGTGGTCGGCTTCTTTATCGGCAACGGTGGTTTTGGCGGCAAGGGCGTCGGCTCGGCGACCCTGACCGAGGACCAGCTCGATTCGACCGTGGCAAGCTATAGCTACAACGGCAAGAAGAGCGACATCACCGCGCGCGAGGCCATCGAGAGCCAGTACAGCCTCGACACCGTCAAGGACGACGACGGCAACTACACCGCTCCGTCTGCCGACGTTATCCTGTCCTACGTGCGCAACAAGATCTTGCTCGATGCCGCCGAGGACGAGGGCATCACCGTCTCTTCTAAGGAGATGAAGAAGTACGCCGAGGAATCCATCGGCACTTCGGACTACAAGACCATGGCCAAGCAGTATGGCGTGTCCAAGGACCAGGCCAAGCAGATCGTCCGCCAGTCCGCGACGCTGCAGAAGCTCTATAAGAAGAAGGTCGGCGACAGCTCCGCGACTATGCCGACCGCCCCGACCGAGCCTGCTGACGGCAACGAGGAGACCGCGAGCAAGGACTACGCCGACTACATCATCAACCTTGCCGGTGACGAGTGGGATAGCGAGAAGGGCACTTGGAAGGACGCCGATAGCACCTACGCTAAGGCCTTTGCCGACGATGCCTTTACGGCCGATAGCGCTACCTATAAGCAGGCCATGACCGCCTACTACACTGCTTACCAGCAGTACTCTTCGCAGGCTTCGAGCGCCAGCTCCAAGTGGACCGAGTATGCTAACGGCCTGTACGCCAAGGCCAACATCAGCATCTACGGCCTGTTTGCGTAAAGATTGCCTGAGCCTTCGAGTACGAAGCCGAAATATCTGATGAAGCCCCCTAGAACGGAAATCGTTCTAGGGGGCTTTTTGCGTTGTAGGGAAGGGCGGGGAAGAGGGTGGTAGGGAAGATGTTATATACAAATTCTTGGAGACTTTATTCATGTAAAGTGAAAACGATTTCGGCCAAACTGGTAGTAACAATGTGGTACCACTGTTCATCTGGTAGTAACCAATTTTGATTCGAAATCGAATGGAAATTGCTAAGAATTAGTTTGGTGATGAAAGAAACGCAGTACGTCTACCTGCGTAAATTACCGTTTACGGGCCAAAAATAACCGTTTGGCAACGAAATAGTAATTTGAACGAAATGTGATGGACGTTTGAATAGAGTGTGTGTTACCGTACATACCTGCAACCCGCGAAAAGGGACTGGGTTGACTAAGTTTGCGCTTAATGCCGGCAAGCGGAGAAGCCGGTATGCAGAGGGCGCGGACATGGAACTCGTTGGTAACAACGAAAGAAAGGTTGGAGGAGATACCATATGATGAAGTAACTCCAGAAGCTCGGCAAAGCGCTGATGCTTCCCGTCGCGGCGCTTCCCGTCGCAGGTATTCTTATGGGCGTGGGCTACCTGCTCGCTCCCGCAGTCATGGGTGCTGCCGGTGACACTACCGGTTTTGCCTATACCGCCGGCTTCCTGCTCATCAAGGCAGGCGGCGCTCTTATCGATAACATGGCCTGGCTGTTCGCAGTCGGCGCCGCTGTCGGCCTTGCCGACGATCACGATGGCACCGCTGGCCTCGCTGGCCTCGTCGCCTTCCTGATGATCCAGCAGCTCCTGAACCCCGCTGTTGTTGGCACCATTCGTGGTATGGACGCCGATGCTCAGACCGCTTGGCTTGCCACGACCGAGGGCATCGCGTTCTCCAAGATCGCTGGTAACTCCTTCATCGGCATCCTGTCCGCCATCATCGGTGGCACTTGCTACAACAAGTTCAAGGACACCCGTCTTCCCGACTGGCTGGCCTTCTTCTCCGGCAAGCGTTGCGTCGCCATCATGACCGCTGTCATCTGCATCGTCGTTTCCGTCGTCCTGCTCTTCGCTTGGCCCCTCATCTTCGGTGCTCTTGTTGCTCTTGGTGAGGGTATCGCCGCCATGGGTGGTATCGGCGCTGGCATCTACGCCTTCCTCAACCGCCTGCTCATTCCGACCGGTCTGCACCACGCACTCAACAACGTGTTCTGGTTCGACACCATCGGCCTGGGCGACCTGACCCACTTCTGGGCTGGCGAGACTTCTGCCGACGTCAAGTGGAGCCTCGGTATGTACATGTCCGGCTTCTTCCCCTGCATGATGTTCGGTATCCCGGGTGCTGCCCTGGCTATGGTTCAGACCGCTAAGAACAAGAAGGCTGCTATCGGCCTGGTTGTCTCCGCTGCTATCTGCGCCTTTGTCTGCGGCGTCACCGAGCCCTTCGAGTTCGGCTTCATGTTCCTGTGCTTCCCGC
>CAJMOM010000146.1:0-4282 GCA_905215005.1 uncultured bacterium
GAGCGCGCTCGTGCATGGCGATCCGCGTGCCGTCCGCCATCACCGACACGGTCCTCGCCGTCGCGACCACGGCGACCGTGCGCTTCACGAATTCGAACGGAACCGAGTACCAGCAGCCGTCGAAGCACACGTGGTAGTTAAAATTGACGGTGACCTCCTTGCGGGCCGTCATCTCGTAGGGAGTCGCCGGCAGCGGGATGAGCAGCGGTTTTTCCTGGGCGAGGAATACGCTCTCCCTGCTGCCCTCGCGCTTTTGGAAGGGGCGCGAGTTGATGGCGGCGACCTGGTCCGCAAGGGCCGAGTTGAACTCGCCGAGGGACATGAACCGCCTTCCCCTCAGCGCGAGCATGGCCTGGCGCTCGATGAGGCCGACTCCCATCTCCACGCTCGCCTTGTCCCTGGGCCTTCTGACCCTGGCGGGCACGACGGCGCACCCGTAGTGCTCGCTCATGCGGCGGTACTGCTCGTTGACGATGAGCGCCTCTTTGGTGTTCTTGGACACCGCGGTCTTGCAGTTGTCCGGCACGAGAACGGGGGTCGCGCCGCCGAAGAAGGAGAACATATGGGCATGGGCGTCGATCCAGGCCTGCTCGTCGGTTCTGTAGAATCCCTCGGCGAACAGGTAGTTGGAGTAGGGCAGGCATCCCGCGAACACGTAGACCCTCAGAAGTTCGCCCGTATCGGGATCGACCACTTCCGCCGTGTCCCCGACCCAGTCCACCTGGATGGTCTCGGCCGGCCTGTGGTCGATGCGCATGCGGACGTCGTGGGCCTGCGCCCACTTCCTGTACTCCCTGCAGAAGGCCGAGTACATGTAGGGCTCCTCGCCCCGCGACACGGCGGAATCGCAGTACTCGTTCCACAGAAGCGACAGCGTCATGCCGCGCCGTCCAAGCTCCCGGGCCACATGCTCGAAGTCGATGGCGGCCTTGTCCGTGGCCTTGCGGCTCCTCTTCGGGTAGATAACGGACCGGATCGCCGCATCGTCCATCTCCTCCGGGAGCGGCCAGGAAAGGCCGCGCGCTCGTGCCGCTCGGATAACGTCCGAGACGGTCGATTGCGCGCAGCCGCAAGAGAAGGCGACGCTTTCCTGGCTCACCCCCATCGCGATCAATCGGAGGATTTCTCTGTACTTGACCATTCTTCTTTCCTTTCCCTAGATGGCCATAGGCGCCCTTTTGGCACCCAGGTGAATTCTAGGAAAGGAAGTGGAGGAGGAAAGAGCCTTAGGCTATCGGCAACGCGTGGAATGAGTATCGGCGACGCGCGGAATCATCATCGGACAAGCGCGCAGGAGGCAACAAGGGCGGTACGGCTTGAACGAAGTGAGAGGCAGCGCCTTTAGACGCTGCCGGCCCCCCTCGGCCTTATAGGCCCAGAGCAAACCACCCCTTTGAGGGGTGGTTCATGATTGTCGTGCGCCCATAACCCGCTCGCGAGGACTGACCAAGGTCAGCCCCTATGGAAGAGGATGCGCATCTCTGCAGGGTGCCCAGAGGTCTGCGAGCGGGTTCGCCCTCCCGCAGCGAGCGATGCTAGCTGAGCAGTTCGTCTAAAGCTTCGAAGAGCTTGTCGATTTCGACGGGCTTGGTGAGGTGGCCGCTCATGCCGCTGCGCAGGGCCTTCTGGCGATCCTCCTCAAAGGCGTCCGCGGTCATGGCGAGGATGGGCACCTGCGCGCGGGTCGGATCGTTCAGGCGACGGATGGCCTTGGTGGCCTCGTAGCCGTTCATGACCGGCATCTGCACGTCCATGAGCACCAGCTGGTAGTGCCCCGATGGCGCGTCCATGATCTTCTCCACCGCCTCGCAGCCGTTCACGGCATATTCCACGGTGAAGCCCTCGTCCTCCAGAAGGGTGATGGCGATCTCGCGGTTGAGGTCGTTGTCGTCCACGAGCAGGATGCGGCTGTGGCGCAGCCGGTGGCTCGGGTCGACGTGCTGGGGCTTGGCCTCTTGGGCCGCTGCGGTCGCGCCCTCGCACGCCAGCTGCAAGGTCAGCTCAACGGTGAATGAGGTGCCCTTGCCCTGGGTGCTCTTCACGGAGATCGTGCCGTGCATCATGTCCACGAGGTTCTTCGTGATGGCCATGTCGAGCCCGGTGCCTTGGATGCCGCTGATGGTGGAAGTGCGCTCGCGCTCGAAGGGGTCGAAGATGTGCTCGACGAATTCGGGGCTCATGCCAATGCCCGTGTCCGACACGGTGAAGCGGTAGCGCCCGTAGCCGACCGGCGCGCCGGGCAGCTCGTCCAGCGTCACCTTGATGAAGCCGCCGGGGTTGGTGAACTTCAAGGCGTTGCCCAGCAGGTTCAAAAGAATCTGGTTGATGCGAAGCTTGTCGCAGCGCACGTCGGCGTGACGGACGCTCTCGGTGTTGATGGAGAAGTACAGCTGCCGCGCGCTCGTTTCGGCCTGGATGATGCTGTAAAGGTCGTCCAGAAGGTCGATGAGGTTGTAGGGCTGCTCGTCCAGCGAGACCTTGCCGCTCTCGATATGGCTCATGTCCAGAATGTCGTTGATGAGGCTCAAGAGATGCGTGCTGGAGGACTTGATCTTGTTCAGGTACTCCTCCACTTTCTCCGGCTGGTCGAGGCGGCTGGCGGCCAGAGTGGTGAAGCCCACGATGGCGTTCATGGGCGTGCGGATGTCGTGGGACATGTTCGAGAGGAAGGCGCTCTTGGCGGCGTTGGCCTTGTTGGCCTGGGTCAGCGCCTCTTCCAGCAGGGCCTTCTTCTTCATCTCCTCGCGCGTCTGCACGTCGACGCTGCGCAGGCCCAGCACTATGTTGTGAGCTTGGGGCCAATCGCCGCCGCGCACGACGGTGGCCTGGCAGTACTCCGTAGCGTCGCCGTGGTTGATGCGATAGTTCACATGGATACGGCTCTCGTCGGTCAGGCGCGTGATGAGGCTTTCCGCCGAAAGCGCGTCGCGCAGCATGGCCTGGTCCTCTTCCACGACAGCTTCATTGATGTATCCGCCGAGGCAGCTGTCAAGATTGAGCTCGCCGGCGAACAGCTCGTCCAGCTTGCGAAGCCTGTCGCCGCTGACGCGCAGGGCCTCGCCCGCTTTGGTGTCCAGGCTGAAGGAGCACACGAGCAGGTAATCTTCGGAAAGCGCCTGGATGAGATCGCGCTGGCGGCGCTCCTTGCGCACTTCTTCCTTTTTCTTGTCCGTGTAATCGAGCAGGTAGCGCTGCAAGAGCAGCTCGCCATCGCTTTCGATGAGCTTCACGTTGCCCATGACATGCACGATGTCGCCGTTGTCGTGGCGCACGCGGTACTCGGTGCTCACCGAGTCGCCGACGTTTTTCAGGGTGGCGATTGATTCGCGCATCTTTCCGGCGTCCTCGTCGACGACCGAGGGGGCCACCATGTCGAAGCCGGCGGCCATGAGGTCTTCCGCCGAATCGTAGCCCAAAATGTCCAGCGCCGCCTGGTTGATGCCGAGCAGGCGCGTGCCGTCGAGCGAGTGGGTGATGACGCCGCATTCCATGGTGGTGAAGATAGTTTCCATGGTGTGGTTCTTCTCGACGATCTCATCCTCGTAGGCGCGCTCTTGGGTGACGTCGATGCCGACGCCGACGGTGCCCATGACCGACCCGTCGATGTTGTAGAGGGGCGACTTGTACGTGGTGAGCAGGCGCGTGCCATCGCTGGTCTGCACGGTCTCCTCCGAGACAATGGTGGACTTGGCGGCCATGACCCGGCGCTCCGATTCAATGCAGGCGGGATCGTCGGCTTCCACGTCCCAGATGTAGGCGTGCCCGCGGCCCTGCACCTGTTCTTTGGTCTTGTTCACCGTGGCGCAGAAGGCGTCGTTGACCTTGTGGTGGATGCCGTCCTTGGACTTGTACCATACAAGCGACGGAATAGAGTTGATGGTGGCTTCCAAATACTGGCTCGTCTCCCAGGAGTCGGCGTAGCGCTTGCAGGCGCGCTGCCAATGGTTGAAGCGCCAGGATGCCTCGGCGGCGCTCAAGGGCGCGATCCACAGGTCGGCGATGTCGTTGAAGTAGGGCTCGACGGCGGGCGCTTGGTCGTGGGAGACGATGAGGGTGACCGTTGTGGTGGCCTGCCGGTGAGCGGCGAAGACGCGGGCCCAGGCGGCGGCATCGTGGCCCGTGGCATCGGCGAAAATGGCGCTGGCCTGGGCGGTGAGCGCCTCTTCGGGCTCATCGCTGCGCGTGAAATGGTGCGTAAAGCTTGGCTGCGGCTGCGCATCTTCGATAATGCGTGCGATCTCGTCGGGCAGGCCCACGAGATAGAAAGTCACCGGGCAATGGT
>CAJMOM010000147.1:0-4235 GCA_905215005.1 uncultured bacterium
CTCGGGGTCGACGGGACGGCCCTCGCTCGGCAGAACCTGGCAGGCGGCGTAGAAGCTGTGGAAGTCGCCGGCGAGCTCCTCGGCAAAGTGAGTCAGGCGGAACGGGGCACGATCGCGAGCGCAGCTGGCGATGAGGTCGGTGAGCTCGTTGAGCTTACGCGAAAGGGCGAGCTCGGTCGGGTCGGTCAGCAGAGAGTAATCGACGTTCTCACCGATGGCCTTGGCGGCGACGGCCTTCATGCCCATCTCAGCGGCCTGCTCAGCGGTAACGTCTGCGGCACGACGCAGGATGGAGCACACGCGAGCGTGAGCGTACTGCACGTAGTACACCGGGTTGGAGTTGTCGCGCTTCTTGACGGCCTCGATATCGAAGTCGACCATCTGGTTGGAGCTCTTGGAGATGAGCGTGTAGCGAGCGGCGTCGGAGCCGACCTCGTCGACGAGCTCCTGCAGGGTCACCATGGTGCCCTTGCGCTTGGACATACGGACGGGCTTGCCGTTGCGCAGCAGATTGACGAGCTGGCCCAGCAGAACCTCAAACTTGCCGGGATAGCCAAGAGCGTCGCAGACGCAGCGGACGCGCTCGATGTAGCCGTGGTGGTCGGCGCCCCAGATGTCGATGACGTGGTCGACGCGCTGGAACTTATCCCAGTGATAGGCAACGTCGGAGGCGAAGTAGGTGTACTCGCCATCGGACTTGATCAGGACGCGGTCCTTGTCGTCGCCCAGGTCGGTGGAGCGGAACCACAGGGCACCGTCCTTGGTGTAGAGGTAGCCCATCTTGTCGAGCTTCTCAAAAGCGCGGTCGACGGCGGAGGTGCCGGCGGTCTCGCCCTCGGTGTCCTTCACGTACAGAGAGCGCTCGGAGAACCAACGATCGAAGTCGCAGTTAACGGCGTGGCAAAGGTCGCGCATGTTGTCGACCATCTTTACATAGCCGCGCTCGCGGAAGCTCTCCATGCGCTCCTGCGGATCGGCGTTGACCCACTTATCGCCGTCGGTGCGCCAGAACCCGGCAGCCTCGTCGATGATGTAGTCGCCGCCGTAGGAGTCCTTGCCCAGAGTCTCGGCAAAGTTGTCCTGATACGGATGGGTCTCGGGGTGCTCATCGTTCTCGTCGGCAACAAAGGCGTCGCGGTCGGCGATCAGCAGCTTGTGAGCCTCGTCGATATCCACGCCCTGCTTGGCGATGATGTCGGCAAGCTGCATATAGCGCGTGCTGATGGAGTTGCCGAAGGTGTTCATCTGAGAGCCGTGGTCGTTGATGTAGAACTCGCGCTGAATGTCGTAACCGGCGTGATCCATAACACGGCAAAGGGAGTCGCCCAGAGCGGCCCAGCGGCCATGGCCGATGTGCATGGGGCCGACGGGGTTGGCGGAAACGAACTCGACCTGGGTCTTCAGGCCACCACCGACGTTGGACTTAGCGAAGTCCATGCCCTTCTCGCGAGCCTCGCCAAAGATGGCATTCTTGACGGCGACGGAGAGGTAGAAGTTGATAAAGCCGGGGCCTGCAATCTCGACCTTCTCGATCGCGGGGTCCTCGGGCATATGGGCAACGATGGCCTCGGCGATCTTGCGCGGGGCGCAGTGGGCCAGCTTGGCGGACTTCAGGGCCATGGTAGAGGTCCACTCGCCATGAGAAGTGTCAGCCGGTCGCTCGATAGCGCAATCGTCAAGTTCAAATGCGGAAAGGTCGCCGGCCTCCTGGGCCGCAGCAAGCGCAGCGCGTACCAGCTCTTCAATCTTCTCGGGCATAGATCCTCCTTGTGTTAAAGCCCCCGAGCTCTTGGTCACTCGTAGGGCAAAAGCCAGAGTTTGTAGCACTCTATCACAAGCGACGGGCACTGTCGCAGGGTAAAGCCAATCGATATTGCATATGCACAAAAATGACTACAGCTTGTATGGAGTCACTCAAAGATGCCGGTCTGCCTGCAGATTATGCAGGCGTTGAAAATGCATAAAGGTGTGAATGAGCTGCGTCTGTTATCGAATACTCTTACCTATCAGAGTTGTGTGCTTTTCCTGCATAAAGTAAGGGTTTGCGCACGTCAGCGTGTTATTCTAGACATACGTAAATTCGTATAAGTTGGAGGTAGCATGTTCTCAATCGGTCAACACGTCATTCATCCGGGTCAGGGAGTCTGCACCGTCGTCGGTTTTAGGGACGACACACCGCAGCCCATGCTGTTGCTCGAGACCAAGCAGGGACATGCACAGACGATTCTCATGTACCCCGTGGCGCAGGCCGACCGTTTGCACGCCGCCATCTCGCAGCAAGATGCCGAGCACCTGCTGAGCCACTATGACGAGCTGGAGTGCGACACTTTTACCGAGCGCAACAGCTCACTTGAGGAGACGCACTTTAAGCAGCAGCTCAAGCTGGGCGCGCCCGAGACGGTCCGCGTGGCAAAGACCATGATGCACCGCATTCGCCAGGCCGAGGAAGCTGATAAAAAGCCCAGCTCCTACTACATGCGCGTACTCAAGGAGGCCAAGCGCCGCTCCATCGAGGAGTTCGCCGTGGCCTTGGGCGTCACCGAGGAGGCCGCCGAAGCCCGCCTAGCCCAAGCCGCCCTCAACTAACCCATCCGCGCCAAAACCACCGCAAAGGGGACAGACACCTTTGTGGTGGTTTTCTTGTTCTAGTAGTATTCATTCTTATCGATACCCACGAGCACAAGGAGTCTCCTATGGCAGAGCCGCTTACCGCCGGAATCACCCGCGACCGCGCGTTCGAACTGCTCAATGAGCACAACAAGGACCCGTTCCATATCACCCATGGCGAGACGGTCGAGGGCACTATGCGCTACTTTGCGCGCGAGTTCGACCCCGAGAACGAGGAGTTTTGGGGCATCGTCGGTCTGCTGCACGACCTGGATTGGGAGGAGCATGAGGACGACCCCATGAACCACACCATCTATGCTGCCGAGATTCTTGAGGGCGAAGGTGCGTCTCCCGAGCTCATTCGCGCCATCCAGACGCACACGTCGGACTTCAACACCTCGCTGCCCAAACCCGAGCTGCAGATGGAAAAGATCCTGTTTGCCTGCGATGAGCTCACCGGCCTGATCGGCGCCGCCGTCATCATGCGCCCGAGCAAGAGCGTTATGGACTTTACGACCAAGTCGCTCAAGAAGAAGTTCAAGGACAAGCGCTTTGCCGCCGGCTGCTCGCGCGACGTGATTTCGCAGGGCGCCGAGATGTTGGGCTGGGAGCTCCCCGAGCTCTTTGACCGCACCATCGCGGCCATGCAGTCCTTCGCCCCCGACCGCGATACTTTCCAGGCCTAACCACCCACGCCACCTAAAACCACCACAAAGGGGACAGGCACCTTTGTGGTGGTTTTCGTTTACGAGGGGTTTAGGGGCGGACCTGGCCGGTGCCGCGGAGCTTGTATTTGTAGGTGGAGAGGGCCTCGGCGGCAAAGGGGCCGCGGGCATGGAGCTTTTGGGTCGAGATGCCGATCTCGGCGCCCAGGCCAAACTCGCCGCCGTCGGTAAAGCGCGTGCTGGCGTTGGCATATACGGCCGAGGCATCGACCGCATCCAGGAAGCGCTCGCAAGCATCCGTGTCCTCGGCAACGATGGCCTCGGAGTGCATCGTGCCGTAGCGGTTGATGTGTGCGATGGCCTCGTCCTCGTTTGCCACGACCTTCACGCTCATCTCGAGCGCCAGGTACTCGCGACCCCAGTCCTCCTCAGTCGCGGCGACGTAGTCATCGCCCTCTACAAAGCCGGCGTCGGCGCACGCGGCGCACGTGACCTCGTCGCCGTGAATGAGCACACCGTGGTCGTGCAGCACGGCAACGACCGCGGGCAAAAACGCATCGGCCACAGCACGGTCGACCAGCAGCGACTCGGCGGCATTGCACACGCCTACGCGCTGGGTTTTGGCATTAACGATAATGTTGAGCGCCTTATCAAAGTCGGCGGATTCATGCACGTAGATGTGGCAGTTGCCCGTGCCCGTCTCGATCACCGGCACAAGCGACTCGCGCACGCAGCGCTGGATCAGGCCTGCACCGCCGCGCGGAATGAGTACGTCGACAATACCGCGGAGCTTCATGAGCTCGCCAGTGGCCTCGCGGTCGGTGGACTCGATCATCGACACGGCCTCGCGCGGGAAGCCCTTGGCCTCGAGCGCATCGGCCAGCAGCTCGGCGATCATGGCACACGAGTGATAGGCCAGCGAGCCGCCGCGCAGAATGCAGGCGTTGCCGGTGCGGATGCAGA
>CAJMOM010000148.1:0-4108 GCA_905215005.1 uncultured bacterium
TACCAGCAGCTCATTGGACTCGGGCAGGTAGCGCAAGCCCGTCACATGCCGCCCCTCGCGCGTGCCCGAGCACACCGCATTCCACGCGCGATAGACCGCACGAGATTCCTCTGCAGACTCCATCTGCGCGCGGCGCTCAGGTGTCGCGGCCGCCAGGATGCGCTGGCGCTCTGCGTTTAAAAACCCACTGAAGGCGACCGTTTCGCTCTCGCGCTCGTAATTAGCACGTCTCACCCATGCTCACCACCTTGGCTCGATCAAGCAGATCATCGGTAAAGTACCCCAGGTTGGTCGTGGTTATGACCGTCTGGATATCATCGCCGATCAGCCGCAGGAAAGCACCGCGGCGTTCGCCGTCGAGTTCGCTCATCACGTCGTCCAAAAGCAGCAATGGGGCGGTGCCCAGGACATCGCGAGCCACGGCCACCTCCGCCACCTTCCAGGCCAGAACCAACGTTCGCTGCTGACCTTGGCTGGCAAACGAACGGGCGGAACGACCCGCCACGGCAAACTCAATCTCATCGCGATGCGGTCCCACCAACGTCACGCCGCGGCGAATTTCCTCGTCGGCGTGCTCATCAAGGGCAGCCAGCATGCGCTCGTACGCCCAGCCCTTCAGCTCTTCGCGATCCTCGACCTGGGGCAAATCCCCCAGTGTGGACGTATAGGTCACGCTGGCAGCCTCGCCGGACGCCACTTGACCGTAGGCAGTGTGCACATGGCCCGCCAGCCGGTCGAGTAGGGCCAACCGGTGCACGAGCAGGGCCGAGCCCGCGCGGGCAATCGAATCGTTCCACGCGCCGAGCATCTCGCGGCAGCACCAGGTCTCCTTGAGCAGGGCGTTACGCTGGGTCACGCAGCGCCCATAGGTGCTCGCAAGATCGGCATAGCGTGCGCTCAGTTGCATGCCAAAGTCATCGAGGGCGGCGCGGCGCACACCGGCGCCTCTCTTAACCATGTCCAGATGGTCGGGGCAAAACAGTACGCTCGGCAGAGCCCCGCGCACACCGGCGGCAGAGCACCTCTTGCCGTTGCGGCTAAACGAGCGCTTACCGTCCCCCGCGCTCAATCCCATATCAAGCACGCGGCCGTCGCCCTCGAGCCTCAGCTCGACCTTGCACGAGCCCACGCCGTCGTGGACGAGCTCGGCTGCGGTCGGATGCCTAAACGAGGCGCCGCTCGTCAGCAGCTGCAGCGCCTCTATGAGATTGGTCTTTCCCGCTGCGTTGGGTCCCGCAAGTATCGTCACGCCCTCGTCCAGGGCAAGGCGATAGCTATCGAAGCTGCGGTAGTGCGCGACGGAAAGATCGCGGGCGAACATGGTCATGGCGCAGCGCTAGATGCGGACCGGCATGACCAGGTACAGGTAGTTGATCTTGTCGTAGGACTTGAAGATGCCCGCCTGCGAGTAGCTCTTGAGCTCCAGCGTGATCTCCTTCTCCTTGGACAGGGCGTTGAGGCAGCCGAAGATGTAGTGGTAGTTGAAGGCGATGGTGCCCGACTCGCCCTCGGCCTCGACATCGATCGTCTCCTGTGCAAGGTCCTGGTCATTGGAAATGGAGGACAGGCCCATCTGCCCGTTCTCGACATCGATCTCGAACTTGACGGCGGGGTTGGCGCTCGCGATAACGGCCACGCGCTTGAGGGCGGCGTTAAAGGCAGCGACGTCGATCTTGACGCTCGTCACGCACGAATCGGGGATGAGCTGCTTGTAGTTGGGGTACACGCCCTCGATGCGGCGCGACACGTAGGTGGTGTTGCCGGCCTCAAAGACGACCTGGGTGTCGGTAGCTCCGATCATGATGGTCGCCTGGCTGGCCATGATGTTCAGCGCGTCGTTAAAGGCGTCGGCCGGAACGTTGAGCTCAAAGGAACCCTCGAGGGTCGAGGTCTCGACCTGCGTATCGCACACGGCCAAGCGGAAAGAATCGGTCGCCACCAGGCGAACGGTGTTGTTCTCGACCTTCATGTGCACGCCACCCAGGATGGGGCGGGCCTTGTCGGTCGAGGTGACGCGCCACACGCGGCCGACCATTTCGGACAAGATATCGGTCGGCAGCTCCACGGCACTCTCGATGGCATAGGCCGGAAACTCGGGGAAGTCATTGGCATCGAGCGTGTTCAGGCGGAAAGAGCTCTTCTCACAACCAATCAGCACTTGGCGCTCGGACAGCTCAAAGGTGACCGGGGCATCGGGGAGGGTCTTGGTGATATTGGAGAGCATCTTACAGGGGATAACCATCTCGCCCTCTTCTTCGACATGCGCCGCGATGCGATGACGGATCGAGATGGTGTAGTTAGAGGTCTGGAATTCCAAGATGCCGTCTTGGGCCTTAACGAGCACGCCCGACAGGATGGGAAGGGTGGATGCCGAAGCGACACCCTTCATAACGACGCCGATGGCTTGTGTAAGCGAGCTCTGGCTGACGGTGAACTTCATCTTTTAATACCTTTCTATAGATATAAATATCTTAATAATAGTAATAGCACTGACGAAACTGTTGATTACTCCCAAAGACGCAGGTCAGACCCAGAAAGAGAATCGACAGCAACCTGTGTGCAACGGGGGTGGTTTTCCACGTTCAAAACCTGCGCAAAACTTTTCATCACCGCGGGTTGGGTTTTAGACACCTTATGCCCGTGGTTTCGACAAGTTTTCAACAGGTGTCTCTATTTCCCTACGAACGCAGTGTAATTTTATCGCGCAGCGACTTGAGGTCTTCGGTGACGGTGCGGTCTTCCTGGATCATCTTCTGGACCTTTTTGTAGCTCGTGCTGACGGTCGAGTGGTTGCGGTTGCCAAATTCGGCGCCCACCGCCGTGGTCGTCATCTCGCACATCTCGATGGCCAGGTAGATAGCGATATGGCGTGCTTTGGCGATATTGGCGTTGCGACGCGGGCCGATGAGCTCCTCGTGCGTCACGCCGTACTGCTCTTCGATGACGGACTGAACCGTCTGGACGTTGATCTTTTTGGCCGATGTGTCGAAGTACTGGCTGGCGATGGCGTCGATATCGTCAAAGGTGAGTTCCCCGCCCTCGCGCTCGCGGTCGCCCGCCTCGCCGGCGCAGCGCTCGCAAAAGCTCTCGAGTTCGCGGATGTTGGTGCCCGAGACCTCGGCCATGTGTTTAAAGTGCTCGTCGGTCAGGTGCCCACCGTCGCCCCCATAGGCCGCCAGCAGCGAGTCGTCGCCCGCCTCGGGAGCGGCGACGATGGTGTTCTCGTAATAGCGCTGCAAGATCTTGTATTTCATCTCGTAGCTGGGCTCTGCTACCAGGCAGAGCATGCCGGCGTTGAAGCGGCTGGTCAGACGCTCGTCCATGCTCAGGTCCTTGGGGGCACGGTCTGCCGCGATGACGACCTTCTTGTTGTTGCGGATGAACTCGTCCATGAGCTGGAAGAAGTAGTCCACGCTCGCGCGCTTGCCGATGATGTTTTGGATGTCATCGATGATGAGCACGTCCACGCCGTGGTACGCCTGCATGATGGGGGCGTTGCTCTTCTTTTGGCGGTCGAACTCGGTCATCAGGTCGTCCAGATATGCCTGGGAGTTGGCATACTTGACCTTGATCTCGGGCGACTTCTCGGCGAGCTCGTTTTTGATGGCAAGCAGCAGGTGCGTCTTGCCCAGGCCCGATTTGCCGTAGATGAACAGTGATGTGCACGTGCCGCGCTCGTCCGCGAGGGCGGCAAACTTGAGTGCCGAGCGATAGGCATGGCTGTTCTCGGGGCCGTAGACAAAGTTCTCAAAGGTAAATTTTGAGTTCGCGGCGAGCGGGGCTCCATCCATATTCTGCTCGGCCGGCACGGTCGGTGCTGGCATGGATGAGGCGGGGGTCGCAGCTTGCGTGGATTTAGTCGGCGCTCCGCCCTTCATCTGGTTCATCATGCGACGAAAATCATCGGCCGAGAGCGTGTTCTTGATTGCAATGCCCGAATCCGCGCCCGCCGCTGCGTCGTGAGCGATGGGCATGTGCGTGACGGGTGCGTTCGTTGACGTCACTGCCGCGGTCGGCAACGGCGCCATGGTTTCACGGGAAACATCACCGTGCTGGTGCTCGATTGTCGGCGCGTCGCCTGCGGAGGCCGGCACCGCCGGGGAAGCAG
>CAJMOM010000149.1:0-4108 GCA_905215005.1 uncultured bacterium
GGTCGACGGGTAGCCTGGAGGCGTCGCTCATCAACACGCCCACCGGCACACCCCCTAGCATTACCACCGGAGGCTTTATACCCTCGACTGGCGATATGGCAATGTACGCCGCGGCCGCCGCAGCGGTCGCCGGAGCCGCGCTCATTGTGGTCGCGCTCCTGGTCAAGCGGGGAGGTGGCAGCCATAAAGAGTAGCTGGCAGCCCCACAGAGAGCGGGGCGAGACGTAGCGAAGTAGATGCTAAGATTCAGACAGACAGATTTAGATCAAATGAACTTCAAGCAGAAAGCAGAGGAAAAGAAGATGAGCATGAGCAAGAACATCGCACGCCTGGCAGTAACCGCCGGCCTCACAGCAGCCCTGAGCTTCGGCGGCGTGATGGCGCCGGTGACCATGGCGTTTGCGGCGGGTACGCCGGTGGCTACGACGAGTGGCAACGTGACGATTAATGAGGAGATCTACAAGGATACGACCTTTAAGGGTATCCAGATTTTCAAGGCTAAGGTTACGCAGGACCAGAAGAGCGAGGGAGTCTGGGATTCCACTGGGGATAAGACGCTTTCCGACATCGATTGGGCTTCGCCAAAAGTCAAAAAGGCTGTCACTGACAAGTTCTCAGGTGTTGCAGGAGCTCCTACGGGGAACGCGAGCGTTCAGGAGTGGATTGCTTTCATTAATAATAATGCTGGCAACAACGCCAACGTTGATACTGGTAGTACACTGGACAAGATCGCCGAGGCTTTGGAGGATGCGGGCGCTACCGATTCGACGCTTGGTTGGCAGTCATCCACTACTGGTAACTTTACGGGCTTGGAGTCTGGCTACTGGCTCTTTGTGACTGCAAGTGTTGGTTCGACTAAAGATACCGATACGACTAACGGTAATATCGATGCCTACACCTCGCCAATCTTTACTATCGTCGGCGGTGAGGGCGTAAACGTTACACCCAAAAAAGACGTCCCCAACGTGACCAAGGCCGTCAAGGACGACAATAATGGCAGCTTTGTGACTGATAAGAGTAAAAATGTCTTCGAGGCGCCCAATAGGGTTGCGGACTCTGCATCCGATCAGCTGGTTGAGTATCAGCTTGCAGGTACCGTGGCCAGCAACATCAATACTTATAATGAGTACAGCTATACCTTTACAGATGAGCTGCCTTCTACGATGGTGCCCGAACTTGACGGCAATGATCCCGTTGTCGAGGTCAAGATTGGCAATCAGGTTGTTCATCCTGATAGCTACAGCAAAGAGTATGCAGATGGCAAGCTTGTGGTTTCGTTCTCAAATCTGAAAAACGCCTATGCGAAAAACGAAGATGACACCAAGGGCGCACTCATTAACGTTGACGGCAAATTAAAGGTCTATGTGAACTATAAGGCAAGGCTTGACCCCGCGAAGGTTAGCGCCGGCATGCTCGGCAAAGGTCAAAAGAACACCGTCACTCTGACCTACTCTAACAACCCGCATGCTGTCGGCACCGGCACCACCGTCGAGCACCCTGCCTACGATTACACCTACGGCATTGACGTCACCAAGGTTGGTAATGAGGAAACTCCTAAGAAGCTCTCTGGGGTTGTGTTTAAGCTTCAGGAAAAGAACGGCGACGCTGTCGAGGATAAGTACATTGATGCTAACGGAGTAAAGCAGGCGAACGCCGAGGCTGCCAAGCTCACCACGAACGAAGAGGGCAAGATTAACGTTGTCGGTCTCGATGAGGGCACTTATGTCCTCACAGAGGTCACGCCCGCACCTGGCTACGATAACTCTCACGGCGACAAAGGCATCACGTTCACCATTAAGCGCGGCAGCCTTACTGAGAGCAACACTGAAGTGGTCAACCCTGAGCTTACAGTGGATGACGCAGACGATCAAAGTCTCGTTACTTCCGCCAACGCCACTAACGGCATGGTTCACCTCACCGTTACCGATAAGAAGGGCTCCAACCTCCCGCTCACCGGTCTCAACGGCGTGACCTTCACTTGGATCGCTGGTGGCGCGGTGCTGTGCATTGGCGTGGCGCACCTCATCCGCAGCCGTAAGCAGGCTGAGGAGTCCGAGCAGGAGTAACGCTCGCTCACCCATCCCTTTGGCAGGTGGGATGTGATGGCCATGAGACTTGCGGACACTTTTCTCGTCCATCGACGTTCTTGCTTTGCCATTCTCTTTTCGGGGCAGACTCCGCACTGGAGTCTGCCCCGTTTTTTGGACAACACAGGCAGCCTCCACCGTCCGATGCGGACTCATCCGTCATCGCGTTTCTTGACTCGTATGAGGTTCGGTTTAAGGTCCGTAGCCGCACGCGCGGTGCGGACGGTAGAAGGCATTTGCGCCGCAACAAGCGCAAATAAGAATGCCCGGGGTTAGAGGCCCGGACATTTAACAAAACCAGAAAACTAGGCCGCCCGCGCTCCCAAACATTTACGCGGGGTGCGTCGTTTTCTATTGATATTGTATCCCGAATCGCCCCGCCGATTCGGAACATTTTGAAAACTCAAATGCTGGCTTATCCTCGACTGGACGGTGCAGTCTGGCTGCGTTGTCCGGCGTGGAAGCTCGCTAATCGGCTATTATTTGTTCAGACAACATGAGCTGTAGAGGAGTGACCGGCGATGGTGCAGGGCGCCAAACATATGAAGAGCAATAACGCCGCGGACAACGGCGGCTCAAGCCCTCAGCCAAAGCCCAAACGTCGTCGCAAGCGGCTGCCGCGCTGGGCCGACCGGCTCATCACTATCGTCATCATCCTTATTGGCGTGGGCCTTATGACCTGGCCGTGGATCTTGGACCGGCTCGAGGCCTCGGGCGTGTTCAACCAGATCAGCACCGTGTCCAGCACCGTGGACGCGCTGTCTGCCGAAGAGCGCGAGCGCATCCTGCTCCAGGCGCGCTCCTTTAACGAGCAGCTGGCGGGCGAGGCCACCGAGCTTTCCGCCGACCAGATCGAGCCCTACGCCCAGCAGCTCATCTTTGACCGCGACCCCATGATGAGCTGGGTCGAGATCCCCTCCATCGACGTGAGCATGCCCATCTACCACGGCACGAGTGAAGAAGTCCTCATGGCGGGCGTCGGCCACCTGGAGGGCACGAGCCTGCCGGTGGGCGGTACCTCGACGCATTGCGTGCTCACCGCGCACTCGGGCATGCGCAACCTGAGCATGTTCGACGACATCCACTCGCTGGAGCCCGGTGACCTGGTGCTGCTGCACACCATGAACAAGACGCTCGCCTACAAGATGGTGGACTCCGAGGTCGTGCTACCCGAGGAGATGGAGTCGCTGACTATCGAGCCCGGCGCCGACAAGGTGACGCTCGTCACCTGCACGCCCTACGGCGTGAACGACCATCGCCTGCTGGTGCATTGCGTGCGCACCAAGTACAACAAGAAGGACGTCGACAAACAAAAGTCGCTGGCCGGCCGCCATTGGGGCAAGCGTGAGTTCGCCGTGCTCATCGTGGCCGTGGCCATTGTGCTGTTGCTGCTGGACATCGTGATCCACGCGGTCCGCAAGCGCCGCAAGGCCAAGGCCTCGGCATAGGACATTCTCCAGAACTACCTCAATGGGGACAGACACCTTTGTGGTGGTCGGGGCTTTCAAACCATCACAACATTCGATGAAAATCGCGATTTTGGCGAAAAGCGTCGAATGTTGTGATGGTTTTCGTTTCGGGCGGGACGGTTTTCGTTGTGGGCGGCGCGTTTTTCATTGCGGTCGGCGCGGTTTCGCTGCAGAACCGCCAATCCGCCGCCTGCCAGCCCGCCGCCCTCGTTACGTTTTCGCTGCATTTAGGTAAAGCGCCTGCTCCAAGCGGCGTTGCCTTGTATACTAGAGCGGTTTATCTGTTATGCGGAAGGGAGCGCCTATGGCACTCAGCGAGAAAGACGTGCGCGGCATCGCCGAGTACGCAAAGATCGCACTGACCGATGACGAGCTCACCCAGATGACGTCCTACATGAATGACGCCGTCCAGATGCTCGAGCCCGTCTTGCAATATGACTTGCCCGACGTGGAGCCCACGTTCCATCCTATCGGAAGCCTGTCCAACGTGATGGGCGATGACCTGCGCGAGCCCGAGCGCGACCTGCCGCTTGACGTCGCGCTCGAAAACGC
>CAJMOM010000150.1:0-4095 GCA_905215005.1 uncultured bacterium
AGCATGAATCAGGATGCCTTGAGCGAGATTGGCGTCGAGTCGCCCGTGGCCGAGGAGGCCGCCCGCCTGGCAAAGCTCGCTCAGGCCAACGGCATCGATGGCATCGTGTGCTCGCCGATGGAGGCTCACGACATGCGTGAGCTGCTGGGTCCCGATGCCCTGATCGTGACTCCGGGCGTGCGTCCGGTGGGTGCCGCCCTTGGTGACCAGTCCCGCGTGGCGACGCCTTCCCAGGCTATCGAGCGTGGCGCCAGCCACATTGTGGTGGGCCGTCCCATCACCGGTGCCGACGATCCGGTTGCCGCCTTTGACGCTATCGTCGCCGAGCTGGTCGAAAACGTCGCGTAAAAGATTCCCCTAAGTCACCACTTTTGGGTCTCATTAGCACAAAATAGCCCCTGTGCCTGCGTAAACTTTCCCATCCTTTGTGTGGAATCGCAGGTCAGGGGCTTAACTTTGGGCGCAGTATATTGCACTTTTTGCGGGTATCGTCTAACCTATGGACCCGCGATTGGGCATTTTGTACGTTCTACGTGCTAAAATGCCAATTATTGAATCAGAAATAACCCAACTATTTGGAGGTACGAATGGCACTCCCTCAGCTTACCGACGAGCAGCGCAAGCAGGCTCTTGAGAAGGCTGCTGCCGCACGCCATGCCCGCGCTGAGCTTCGCGAGCAGATCAAGAAGGGCGAGAAGTCCCTCGAGTCCGTGCTCAACTCCGATGACCCCATCGCTTCCCGCATGAAGGTTTCCACCCTCATCGAGTCTCTCCCTGGTTATGGCAAGGCCAAGGCCGCCAAGATCATGGAGGAGCTCGGTATCTCCGCTACCCGTCGCGTCCAGGGCCTCGGCGTCCGTCAGCGCGAGCAGCTCCTCGAGCAGCTGACCAAATAAGTGAGCGCTCAGGATTCCAAGCTCTTTGTGATTTCTGGACCGTCAGGCGCAGGCAAGGGTACGCTCGTCACTCGTGTGCGCGAGCGCCGCTCGAACCTGGGCCTGACGGTTTCGGCTACCACGCGAGCACCACGCAAAGGTGAGGTCGACGGCGTCAACTACTTTTTTCTGACGCGCGAGGAGTTCGACCGCCGCGTGGCAAACGGTGAGTTTGTTGAGTGGGCCGAGGTCCACGGTAACTGCTACGGCACGTTGGTGAGCGAGGTCCAGTCCAAGCTCGCCTCTGGTTCGTCTCTCATCTTGGAGATCGATGTCCAGGGTGCCCTGCAGGTGAAGGAGCGTTTCCCCGAGGCCGTGCTGATCTTTATCAAGCCACCTTCGCTCGAGGTGCTTCGCGAGCGTCTAGTCGGTCGCGGTACCGAGACGCCCGAGACGATTGAGCTGCGTATGGCAAACGCCGCCGATGAGCTTGCCCTTGCCGACCGCTACGACGACGTCGTGGTGAATGACGATCTCGACCGCGCGACCGATGAGCTCGTTCGCGTTCTCGATATGCATGAAAGGATCTGAGGTCCGTGTCCGTTGTAAAGCCTTGCATTGACGATCTTCTGGAGAAGACCGATCACAACCGCTTCCTGCTCGCTTCGCTTGCCTCCAAGCGCGCCTGCGACATCAATAGCATGCTGCGTGGCCAGCACAACCGCGTGCTTGCCGTCCAGGATGTCGATGACATCACCATCGGGCTTTCCGGTGCCGATACCATTTCGATGGCTATGGATGAGATTGTTGACGGCGACATCTCTTACGACGAGGCCCGTTACGAGAAGGCGCTCGGCCACAAGGTTGCTGAAGCCTAAATGGCGGCTCGCGTCTGCCTGGTCCACTATCACGAGGTTGGACTGAAGGGTAAGAACCGCGCACATTTTGAGCATATCCTCATGGATAACATCAAGGCGGCCTTGGCCGCCTTTTCCGTGAATGCCGTGTCTCGAATTTCCGGTTATATCCTCGTGACCTTTAACGAGCATCAGGCCGACGAGGCGGCGCGTGTTATTCGCACCGTTCCCGGCGTTGCTCGTGTGTCTTTGGCGTATCACACCAACCGCGACCCGCAGGAGTACTGCGCCGCCGCCGTGAAGGCGCTGCGCGAGTTTGGTTCCTTCGATTCGTTTAAGGTGCACGCCAAGCGCTCCAATACTGACTATGAGCTCACCTCGATTGACATCAATCGTCAGGTGGGCGAGGTGTTGTGCGAGGCGTTTCCTGATAAAAAGGTTCAGATGCACGATCCTGACGCTATGGTGCACGTACTGGTGGTCCAGGGTAGCGTCTACGTGTATGCGCGCTCCGAGCGCGGTGTGGGCGGTCTGCCGGTGGGTTCTGCCGGCAAGGTCGTGACGCTGCTGTCGTCGGGTATCGATTCTCCGGTGGCGACCTGGATGCTCGCGCGTCGCGGCGCGGTGTGCGTGCCGGTACATTTCTCCGGTCGTCCGCAGACGCCCGATACGAGCGAGTATTTGGTGCAGGACATCATCCGTGCGCTTGAGCCGGGTGTCCAGATCGGCCGCCTGTACGTGGTGCCGTTTGGTGACTGCCAGCGTGAGATTTCGGTCACCTGTCCCAGCAACCTGCGCGTGATCATTTATCGCCGTATTATGTATTCGGTTGCCGAGCGCATTGCGCACATCGAGGGCGCCAAGGCCATCGTGACGGGCGAATCGCTTGGGCAGGTTGCCTCCCAAACGCTTGAGAATATCATGGCCGTCAACGAGGCCGTGAAGATCCCCGTGTTCCGTCCTCTCATCGGTTCGGACAAGCAGGAGATCATCGCGCGCGCCGAGGAGATCGGTACGTTTGATATCTCGACTGAGGCCGCTCCCGACTGCTGCACGCTGTTTATGCCGCGCCGTCCCGAGACGCATGCCAAACTCGATGCCGTGCATGAGGCCTGGGAGTTGTTCGATCACGAGGAGATGATCGAGCGCCTGCTCAAGCAGACCGAGTATATCGACTTCGAGAGCAATACGTATAAGGCCCCTAAGACCTTAAAACGCAAACATTCGGAGCTTGCTCCGCGTGAGATTTACCAAGATCACGAGTAATTTTGTGCATAGACCGACGATGCGCCTGCATCGTCGGTCTTTTGCTATCTGGGCATTTTGCGGCTAAGTGTTCATTTGCTGACGTGTGCCTGAATAAATGGACAGATTTGTGCAAGGTTTTGGTCGGTTTTTGGTTTGATCGCTAAAACCGGTTTTGGAGCGTGGCTGTTGCAGGGCTCCTTTCCTGACACGATGGTGTTGGGAGGTTTTGCTATGGCGCAGCGCGAACAACACGAACGAGTCAAACGGATGGACCGCTTGGCGGACAAGCTGCTCGGTCATAAGGCAGTGGTGATGGCGATACTGGTCGTCATTGCGATGGCGAGCGGCTTGGCGATGGCGAACCTTGGCGGCGGTGCCGGCGGTGTGTCGTTTGAGCGCACTGACGGTACGGGCTCGTTGGTGGAGCCGGGATCCGGTGATGCCTCGAGCGGAAAGACATCCGAAGGTTCTTCGACTAAGGCTTCTGCCGCGGCAGAGGTCTATGTCGATGTCGATGGCGCCGTTGTGTCGCCAGGTGTATATCGTCTCAAGGACGGCGCGCGGGTGGCTCAGGCGATTGATGCCGCCGGCGGGCTGGCGCCCGAGGCAGACGTTACGGGGCTCAATCGGGCATCTAAGGTCACTGATGGACAAAAAATCCACGTTCCAACGGTAGGGGAGCAGCAGGCGTCCATTGCGGAAGCCGATGTTGATGGTGGGGCTTCCGCATCGTCGGGTGTGAGTGGCGCTACAGGCCTAGTAAACATCAATACGGCAAGTGCGGCGGAGCTGCAGACGCTTTCGGGCATCGGGCCTTCTATGGCCCAGTCAATTATCGACGAACGGACGCAAAACGGGGCCTTTGCCTCGGTCGATGACCTTATGCGCGTATCGGGGATCGGTGAGAAGAAACTCGCCAAAATTAAAGATTGCATCTGTGTATGAGTGCGACCGAGCGCGAGCATGGGATGCCACCGCGCCCATTGATGCCGTGGACGATGGCCCTGTGTGCCGGCATGTGCGTGAGCTGCGCCTTGGTGCTCAACGTGGCCGCTGATGCGCTGCTGAAGGAGCAGGCGCCGGCGGTCGGGCCGCTATGGGCCATTCCCGTTACG
>CAJMOM010000151.1:0-4072 GCA_905215005.1 uncultured bacterium
CATTTGACGATTATCCCTGGAACCACGTGCTCTTTGGCGGTGTGACCACGGCCGCGCAAGACACCCTTACCATCGCCGAGCGCGTGGTCGAGCGCCTGTCCGAGCGCATCGACGTCGTTACCACCACGGTGGGCGATGCCGCAAAGCTCGCCCCCAAGCGCATCGAGGTCCCCGGCCACATCGAACACCGCGCATCGACCTCGCGCTAGCCGCTCGTTCGCAACCGCCTGCGCGCACGTTTTTTGAGCGCTTGATACGCTTTAACCCTGCGGAAACATTTTTCTGCGATAGTATCTGCGATATAGACCAGTCGAAACCCGCCCGAAAGAAAGGGGAGCGACATGAACCAGCAGAACATCGATTACGTACTCCGCTCCGTAGAGCAGCGTGACATCCGCTTTGTTCGTCTGTGGTTTGTCGACATTCTCGGCCGCCTCAAGAACTTTGCCATTAGCCCCGAGGACCTCGAGGTCGCTTTTGAGGAGGGTATTGGCTTTGACGGCTCCGCCATCGAGGGCTTTGCCACGCCCGAGGAAGCCGATATGCTGGCGTTTCCCGATGCTTCGACCTTCCAGATTTTGCCGTGGCGCCCGAGCCACAACGGCGTCGCCCGCGTGTTCTGCGATGTGTGCACTCCCGATCGCAAGCCGTTTGCCGGCGATCCGCGCGATGCCCTGCGCCGCATGTTCCGCAAGGCCGAGAAGGCCGGCTACCTGCTCAATGTGGGTGCCGAGCTGGAGTATTACTACTTCCCCGACGAGCACACCCCCGAGCCGCTCGACAACGTGGGCTACTTCGATCTTTCGGTGAGCGATGCCGCTCGCGACCTGCGTCGCAACACGGTTCTCACGCTCGAGAAGATGTCCGTGCCCGTGGAGTACACCTTCCATGCCGCCGGCCGCTCGCAGCACGGCATGAGCCTGCGCCATGCCGAGGCCTTAAGCATGTCCGACGCCATCACCACGGCCAAGCTCATCATTAAACAGCAGGCCTACGAGAGCGGTTGCCACGCCTCCTTTATGCCCAAGCCGTTGGCGGGCGAGGACGGCAGCGCCATGTTCCTGTGCCAGTCGCTATTCGACCACGACGGCAACAACGTCTTTTGGGGAGAGGACGACGAGAAGTACCATCTCTCCGACGTCGCCAAGCACTACATGGCCGGTATTCTGGCGCATGCCCGCGAGATCAGCGCTATCACTAACCCCACGGTCAATTCGTACAAGCGCATCACCACGGGCGGCGACTCCGTGCCGCAGTACGCCACGTGGGGCCTGCGTAATCGCGCGAGCATGGTCCGCATCCCGGTCTACAAGCCCGGCAAGCAGCTGTCCACGCGCATCGAGCTGCGCAGTCCCGATCCCATGGCCAACCCGTATCTGGTCAACGCCGTCACGCTGGCGGCCGGTCTCGACGGCATCGAGCGCAAGCTGGAGCTCCCGCCCGAGGCAACGGCCGAGACGCTCAAGCTCACCGACCGTCAGATGGTCGAGGCCGGCTACACGCCGCTGCCGCGCTCGCTCAAAGAGGCGCTCGACGTGTTTGAGGACTCGCAGTTTATGAAGGATGCCCTCGGCGAGCACATCCACAGCTTCTTCCTCAAAAAGAAGCGCGACGAGTGGCATAAGTTTGAGTCTACGATCACCGAGTGGGAGATCAAGCACTACCTGGCGAACTCCTAATCGTGCTGGCTTGTTCCAGTACGATTGAGCTCATTTCTTTGGAGGCCGATATGTCCGAAAAGAGTGCCCTGTTCATGGCGCGCACGACGCGCTTCCACGAGTTTGCCCGCAGCTTGACGACCACCCTGGGTGTCGAGGTGAGCCTGGCAACCCCCGATTCGCCGACTGCGGCGCACGACTTTGACCTGCTGATTCTCGATTCCGATGGCATCCGCAGCGACCGCATCGATCAGATTGCCAAGTGGCTCGACGATCGCGGCGGCGTCCCCATGCTGGTGATCGTTGACGACGAGGCGCTCGGCACCCTGCGTCTGCCGAACCACGCGCATGCCGACTTTGTATGCCCCACGGCGACGCCCAACGAGCTTAAGGCTCGCGCGCAGCGCCTGATGGGCGAGGAGGAGACCGTCACCGCCGACGACGTGCTCAACATCGACAACCTCGAGATCAACCTGGCCACCTACCAGGTGACGCTCGATAACGAGCCTATCGACCTGACGCTGATGGAGTACTCGCTGCTGAGCTTTTTGGCGACGCACCCCAACCGCGCCTACAGCCGCGAGGTGCTGCTGCACCGCGTGTGGGGCTTTGAGTACTGCGGCGGAACGCGCACCGTCGACGTGCACATCCGCCGCATCCGCTCCAAGGTGGGCCCGCAGATCGCGGCACACATCACCACCGTCCGCGGCGTGGGCTATCTGTTTAAGGACTAGATTTCCGCCACAAAGGGGACACGCGCCTTTGTAGTGGTTTTGCCGCAGGTGCGGGTCCCTTTCGGGTCTGCGGCAGAACTTAAGCCTTCCTAAAAGATTGCGTTCTCATACACGTGCGCCCGCATATTGGGGTACAACTCAACGTGAACAATGATGGCCCGCCACATGTTTGGCGGGCCTTTGGTTATTAGACGAAAGGATCGCAGCTATGAGCGAGAACGATTCCCAGCGTCCCCAGGATGCGGGCAACGCCGGCGAGACTCAGCAGCAGCCGCGCGTGCAGGTGGAGTCGACGCCTGCCGGTGGTAACAACATTCCCTATGTGCAGGCCTACGACACGCAGACCGGCCAGCCGCTGGGTGGTCAACAGGTCGTGAACAAGCACACGGTGGTCAAGACCAAGACCAAAAAGCTGCCGATCTTTATTACGGCACTCGCCGGCTGTGCCTGCGGCGCCCTGCTGGTCATTGCGCTCATTATGAGCGGCACGCTCAATATCGGCGGCGGCAAGAATGCCGTGACGGCGGGCGCTTCGGGCTCGTCGACGCAAAAGATTACGATCGACTCCGAGGACACCACGCTGGCCGAGGCCGTTTCTGCCAAGGCATTGCCCTCCGTGGTTTCCATCACCGCCACTTCGAGCGGTAGCCAGAATGGTTCGCTTTCGCAGTCTGCCGACGAGTCGGACAGCTCGGGCAGTGTCGGTTCGGGCGTGGTGCTCGATACCGAGGGCCACATCCTCACCAACAACCACGTGGTCGATGGCTATGACCAGTACGTGGTGACCATGGACGACGGTACCACCTACGAGGCCGAGTTCGTGGGCAACGATGCCTCGAGCGACCTGGCAGTCATCAAGCTCAAGGATGCCGACGCCTCCAAGCTCACGCCGATCGAGATCGGCGATTCCTCCAAGCTCAACGTGGGCGAGTGGGTCATGGCGATCGGCTCGCCGTTCGGCAACGAGCAGTCTGTCTCCACCGGTATCGTCTCGGCGCTCTACCGCTCCACGGCCATGAGCTCTACCAGCGGTAACACCATCTACGCCAACATGATCCAGACCGATGCCGCCATCAACCCGGGCAACTCCGGCGGCGCGCTCGTCAACGACAATGGCGAGCTTGTGGGTATCAACTCGCTCATCGAGAGCTACTCGGGCTCCAGCTCGGGCGTGGGCTTTGCCATTCCGGTTAACTACGCCAAGAACATTGCCGACCAGATTATCGACGGCAAGACGCCGGTGCATCCGTACATGGGCGCCACGCTTTCGAGCGTCAATGCGCTCAACGCCCGCACCAACAAGCTCAGCACCGATAGTGGTGCGTACGTGGCGAGCGTCGTCGAGGATGGTCCTGCTGCCAAGGCCGGCATTCAGGAGGGCGACGTCATCACCAAGCTGGGCAACGACGAGATCACGAGCGCCGATGGCCTGATCATCGCGCTGCGCAGCCACGAGGTGGGCGAGAAGGTCGAGATCACGCTCATGCGCGGCAAGGAAGAGAAAAAGGTCACGGTTGAACTGGGCTCCGACGAGGAGCTGCAGAACCAGCAGCAGGACGACAGCTCGACCGACACCGGCAACGGCGGTATTACCGACGAGCAGCTGCGCCAGTACCTGGAGGAGCTGCTGGGCCAGCAGGGCCAGGGCGCATGCCATCCCGCCGCCGGCCAGCTTCCAGC